>JAWOBH010000045.1:0-8400 GCA_046498125.1 Prochlorococcaceae cyanobacterium
CAGCGCCGCCAGGGTGCGGCCGAGGCGCTGACGCAGCTGGCCCAGCCGCAGGGCTCCCTTCACCGGCTCGGCCCTCTGCTCCGGTGTGGAGGCGGCCCTGCTCACCGTCAATCCGGTGCGCGTGCACGAACTGGCGGTGCGGGCCCGGCCGGTGAAGGGAGCCCTGCGGCTGGGCCAGCTGCGTCAGCGCCTCGGCCGCACCCTGGCGGTGCTGGTCATCGCCAACAACGGCTTCAACATCTTCGGCAGCCTGATGCTGGGCGCCTTCGCGGCCCAGGTGTTCCAGAGCCGCGGGCTGGAAGGGCTGGGGCTCCCCCTGTTCTCGATCGGACTGACGGTGCTGGTGATCCTGCTCGGGGAGATCCTGCCCAAGGCCCTGGGCAGCCGCCTGTCGCTGCCGGTGGCCCTGGCCAGCGCCCAGCCGCTGCATCTGCTGGGGCTGCTGATGCGTCCCCTGGTGGTGCTGCTGGAACAGCTGCTGCCGGCGATCACCGCCGAGAGCGAACTCAGCACCGACGAAAATGAAATCCGGCTGCTGGCCAGGCTGGGGTCGCAGAAGGGCCAGATCGAGGCCGATGAGGCGGCGATGATCGCCAAGGTGTTCCAGCTCAACGATCTCACCGCCAGGGATCTGATGACCCCACGGGTGGCGGCGCCGACCCTGGCGGCCGCCGAGCCGCTGGAGCTGGCCCGGGCCCAGCTGCTGGCCAATCCCGACCCCTGGTGGGTGGTGCTCGGCGACGAGGTGGACGAGATCGTCGGGGTGGTGAGCCGGGAGCGTCTGCTCACCGCCCTGCTCCAGGGCCAGGGTCAGCGCACCCCGGCCGACCTGAGCGAACCGGTGGAGTATGTGCCCGAGATGATCCGTGCCGACCGCCTGCTCACCGGCTTCCGGCGCAACAGCGGCGGCGTGCGGGTGGTGGTGGATGAGTTCGGCGGCTTCGTGGGGGTGATCGGTGCCGAGGCCGTGCTGGCCATGCTGGCCGGCTGGTGGCGCCCCCCCCAGCCCGCTGAGCAGGGGGCCCGCTGATGGCCAGCCACACCAGCCCAGGCCGGCCCTCCACGGCACCTCCGCTCAGCCCGCCCCCTGCCGGCCGGGCTGGGGGGGCCGCCCCCACCCGGCCAGCATGGCCAGCACGCCCTCGGCGCCGACCCCCCCCACGAAGCCGCCGAACTCATCCACAACCACGCGCACCCCGCCGCTGTTGCGCCGGAAGCCTGTGAGCAGACGATCGGCGCGGATCATCTCCGGCACATACTCCACCGGTTCGCTCAGGTCCGCCGGCGTGCGCTGACCCTCGCCCTGCAGCAGGGCGGTGAGCAGGCGTTCGCGGCTCACCACCCCCACGATCTCGTCCACCTCGTCGCCGAGCACCACCCACCAGGGGTCGGGATTGGCCAGCAGCTGGGCCCTGGCCAGCTTCAGCGGCTCGGCCGCCGCCAGCGTCGGGGCAGCCACCCGTGGGGTCATCAGATCCCTGGCGGTGAGGTCGTTGAGCTGAAACACCTTGGCGATCATCGCCGCCTCATCGGCCTCGATCTGGCCTTTCTGCGACCCCAGCCTGGCCAGCAGTCGGATTTCATTTTCGTCGGTGTTGAGTTCGTTCTCGGTGGTGATCGCCGGCAGCAGCCGCTCCAGCAGCAGCACCAGGGGTCGCATCAGCAGGCCCAGGAGGTGCAGGGGCGGGGCGCTGGCCAGGGCCACCGGCAGGGCCAGGCGGCTGCCCAGGGCCTTGGGCAGGATTTCCCCCAGCAGAATCACCAGCACAGTGAGCCCCACCGAGAACAGGGGCAGCCCCAGACCCTCGATCCCCCGCCGCTGAAACACATGGGCGGCGAAGGCGCCCAGAATCAGGCTGCCGAAGATGTTGAAGCCGTTGTTGGCGATCACCAGCACCGCCAGGGTGCGACCGAGGCGCTGACGCAGCTGCCCCAGCCGCAGAGCGCCCTTCACCGGCCGGGCCCGCACCGTCAGTTCGTGGACGCGCACGGGATTGACGGTGAGCAGAGCCGCCTCAACACCGGAGCAGAGGGCCGAGCCGGCCAGCACGATCAGCACCAGCAGGGCCAGGACCAACAGGTCGTTCATGGGATGGGTGGGCCCTGGGCCATCACACCATTTAATCGGTCGTGGCCAGGATTGCTCCAGACTGTGCCTTTCCTTGGGTCTGATTTGGGTCTGAAAGGGGTGCCGTTGACGTCGATCCATGCCCAGCGCCGCCAGCGCTTCCTGGAGCGTCTCGGGGGGGTGGCGGCGGTGATTCCGGCGGCGCCACTGGTCACCCATCACGCCGACTGCGAGTACCCGTTCCGCCAGAACAGCGACTTCTGGTACCTCACCGGTTTCGATGAGCCCGATTCCGTGGCCCTGCTTCTGCCCCACCGCCCGCCCGGGGAGCGCTACGTGCTGTTCGTGCACCCACGCGAGGCCAGCGCCGAGGTGTGGACCGGTTTCCGCTGGGGCACCGAAGGGGCCGTGGAGCAGTTCGGTGCCGATCTCGCCCATCCCCTCAGCGAGCTGCCCGCCCGTCTGGCCGACTACCTGAGCGGTGCGGAGGGCATCGCCTTCCGCATCGGCAGACATCCCCAGGTGGAGCCCCTGGTGCTGGCGGCCTGGGCTCGTCAGCTGGACCGGGCACCCCGCACCGGCGCCGCGGCTCTGGGGCTGGTGGCTCCCTGTCCGATGCTGCACGAGCTGCGGCTGCGCAAGCAGCCCGAGGAGCTCGAGCGGATGCGGGAGGCCTGCCGGATTTCAGCCGAGGCCCATGAACTGGCCCGGGAGGTGGTGCGACCGGGCCTCAATGAGCGCCAGGTCCAGGCGGTGATTGAGCAGCATTTCCTCGAGCAGGGTGCCCGCGGTCCCGCCTACGGCTCGATCGTCGCCGGGGGCGACAACGCCTGCGTGCTCCACTACACGGCCAACAACGCCCCGCTGCGGGACGGTGATCTGCTGCTGATCGATGCCGGCTGCTCGCTGGGCGACTACTACAACGGCGACATCACCCGCACCTTTCCAGTGAACGGGCGCTTCTCGGCGGAGCAGCGGCAGCTCTACGAGCTCGTGCTCGCCGCCCAGGAGGCGGCGGTGGCCGCCGTGGCACCCGGCCAGACCGCCGAGGGGGTGCACAACTCCGCCGTGCGGGTGCTGGTGGAGGGTCTGGTGGCGCTGGGCCTGCTCCGCGGCGAGGTGGACGGGATCATCGAACGTGGCGCCTACCGTCACCTCTACATGCACCGCACCGGCCACTGGCTTGGACTCGACGTCCATGACGTGGGGGCCTACCGGCTTGGTGAGCACCCCCAGGAGCTGGAGCCGGGCATGGTGCTCACAGTGGAACCGGGGCTCTATGTGAGTGACCGCCTGCCGGTGCCGGAGGATCAGCCCGCCATCGAGGAGCGCTGGAAGGGCATCGGCATCCGCATTGAGGACGACGTGGCCGTGACCGATCATGGCCATGAGGTGCTCAGCGCGGCCGCCCTCAAGGTGCCGGCGGCGCTGCAGCGTGACTAGCCCAGCAGCCGCTCGAGCTCCCTCAGGGCGTCGGTACTGCCGGCGATCACAGCATCGGCGCCGGCATCCCTCAGGTTGCGCTCGTAGTGGCGGCGGGCCTCAGGCTGGCTGTGCAGGTGGGGCGGGGCGACGGCCAGGCTGAAGAAGCAGCGGCTCGGACAGGCCCGGCGGGCGTTGCGGACGGTGAGCACATCGGCGACCGTGTCGCCCAGGTAGGCCACCGGCGGGGCCTGCGGGCCCGGTTCACCCCCCAGCACCCGGGCCAGCTGCAGCAACCCGGTGGGATCGGGCTTGTCCGGGGCATCCCCCATGGCCACCAGGGGTGGGTTGCTCAGCCCCAGGCGCTGCTCGAGCACGTAGCGGGCCGAGGCCGGTTCTGCCCCGCTCACGAATCCCCAGGCGATCCCCGCTGCGCTGAGGCCCTCAAAGCAGGAGCGATCCATCAGCAGGGCCTCGTCGCCGATGAAGCCGCGCCACTGCTGGGGGTCCGCCTCGGGGTCGCCACCGAAGTAGAAGCCGCTGAACACGTCCACCAGAGCGCTGAAGGCTGGCAGGGGATCGAGCCCGCGGCGGCGCAGCAACTCCAGGCTCGCCTCCCAGTCGTTGTTCCAGCGCCCCTCCCCCTTGAGGGCATCGATGCAGCTGGCGTCCGGGCGCCAGCCGCTGTAGTGCCGCACGGTTTCGGCCAGGGCGCGGCGATAGCTTGCGGCCACATCGCGCACCACCCCGTCGATGTCAAACAGCAGCACGGCCCTTGGCGCGGATGGGGGCAGGGGCTGAGGGGCGTGCGCCAGGGGCCTGGGCGATGCGGCTGGTAGGTTAGTTCTTTGATCCCCTGTCTTGATCGCAGACCCCATGACAGCCACCGAGAGCGCCGCCGGCGCTGCCGTGAGCGAGGCGCCCGACGTGGTTTTCGCCGCTGAAGCCGCCCCCGCTGAGAGCGCCACCGAGGGCCGTCCCGTGCTGCGCTCCGGCAGCGCAGCCCTGGCCACCGCCACGATCGATGCCGATGGCGTTCCCTCGGGCTACACCCCGAAGGCCGATGAGGGCCGTTTCCTGCTCAAGATCCTCTGGCTGCCCGACAACGTGGCCCTGGCTGTCGACCAGATCGTCGGAGGTGGACCCAGCCCGCTGACCGCCTACTTCTTCTGGCCCCGTGAGGATGCCTGGGAAACCCTGAAGTCGGAGCTGGAGGCCAAGAGCTGGATCACCGACAACGAACGGGTGGAGATCCTCAACCAAGCCACTGAGGTGATCAATTATTGGCAGGAAGAGGGCAAGGGCAAGAGCCTCGATGAGGCCAAGGCCCGCTTCCCCGACGTCACCTTCTGCGGCACTGCCTGAGTGACACAGGGGACATCCCTGGCTGTTTCACCCCATCGCAGTACCTTCACCAGCGCCCAACAGGGGCGCTTTTTCATGCCGTTTTCCATGGCCGAAGCACATCTGGAGCCATGGCTGATCTGGCCAAGAAAACGGCATGAAAAAACCCGTCCCCAGCGGGGATGGGTCTGGGAGGATGGAGGGGGTGTACAGGCTGGATGGGTCAGCTGGCCTGGCTGGCCTGCAGCCAGGCCCTGGCGCGGGCCAGGTCCTGGGCGGCCTTGATCTTTTCCGTGCTGGTGGGCTGACCTTCGTAGGTCTGGGCGGTCTGCTGGGCCGTTTCGAACGCCGCCTGGGCGGCACTGGCATCGATACGGCTGCCCAGCTCGGCGCCGTTCACCAGCACCGTCACATCATCGGCTTCCACTTCAGCGAAGCCACCGAGAAGGGCAATGGAGGTCCACTCACCGGCCGCGCGCAGCCGCATCACACCGGTGTCCAGGGCGGTGAGCAGGGTGATGTGGCCAGGCAGGATGCCCATCTGGCCGGTGGTGCAGGGCAGGATCACCTCGTCGGCGCTGCCATCGAAAACGCTCTGGTCAGGGGCCAGAACGCGCAGGGTCAGGGTCATGGCTTGGGCTCCTCAGGACAACGGCAGGGGCATCAACCTTTGGATTCAGCCAGGAGCTTTTCGGCCTTGGCCTTGACGTCGTCAATGCTGCCGACCAGATAGAACGCGGCTTCAGGCAGCTCGTCGAGTTCGCCGGAGAGAATCATGTTGAAGCCCCGGATGGTTTCTTCAAGCTTCACGTACTTACCGGACATGCCGGTGAACACCTCGGCCACGAAGAATGGCTGGGAGAGAAACTTCTCGATCTTGCGGGCCCGGTCCACCGTGCGGCGATCATCCTCAGAGAGCTCATCAAGGCCAAGGATGGCGATGATGTCCTGCAGTTCCTTGTAGCGCTGCAGGGTGCTCTGCACGGCACGGGCGGTGCGGTAGTGCTCCTCGCCCACCACGTTGGGCTGGAGCATTGTGCTGGTGGAATCCAGGGGATCCACGGCCGGGTAGATGCCCTTGGAGGCCAGGCCGCGGCTGAGCACGGTGGTGGCGTCCAGGTGGGCGAAGGTGGTGGCCGGAGCCGGGTCCGTGAGGTCGTCCGCCGGCACGTAGACAGCCTGGATCGAGGTGATGGAGCCCTCGAGGGTGGAGGTGATGCGCTCCTGCAGGGCGCCCACATCGGTGCCCAGGGTGGGCTGGTAGCCCACGGCCGAAGGCATCCGCCCCAGCAGGGCGCTCACTTCGGAGCCCGCCTGCACGAAGCGGAAGATGTTGTCGATGAACAGCAGCACGTCCTGCTTGTTGACATCACGGAAATGCTCGGCCATGGTGAGGGCCGACAGGCCCACCCGCATGCGGGCGCCGGGGGGCTCGTTCATCTGGCCGTAGCAGAGGGCCACCTTCGACTTGGAGAGGTCGTCGGCGTTGATCACGCCGGAATCCTTGAATTCCTCGTAGAGGTCGTTGCCCTCCCTGGTGCGCTCGCCGACGCCGCCGAACACCGACACACCGCCATGCTCCTTGGCGATGTTGTTGATCAGTTCCTGGATGAGCACGGTTTTGCCCACACCGGCACCGCCGAACAGACCCACCTTGCCGCCCTGACGGTAGGGAGCGAGCAGGTCGATCACCTTGATGCCCGTCTCGAACACCTTCGGCTTGGTCTCCAGCTCGGTGAGCTTGGGAGCGTCGCGGTGGATCGGGGCCGTGATGGTGGTGTTCACCGGCCCCTGCTCATCCACCGGCTCACCAAGCACGTTGAAGATCCGGCCCAGGGTGGCTTCGCCCACCGGCACTGAGATCGGTGCGCCGGTGTCGAGGGCTTCCATGCCCCGCACCAGGCCGTCGGTGCTGCTCATGGCCACCGCCCGGACCCGATGGTCGCCGAGTAACTGCTGGACCTCAGCCGTGAGGGCCACCTCCTGGCCGGCGGGGTTCTGGCCCACGACGCGCAAGGCGTTGTAGATCCTGGGCAGCTTGCCGGCGGGGAATTCCACGTCAATCACCGGTCCGATCACCTGACGGATGATGCCTTTGGTGCCCGTGGTGGTGCCGGTGGCAGTCGCAGCCATAGAACAAGGAGAGGTGGTGAGGTGCCGGGCGGAGAGAGGCCAGGATGGCGCGTTCTCACCGCTGATGAGCGGCGCAACCTTACCACCGAGCCCTGCCGCCTGGGGGTGGTTCGGTCACCCGCACAGCGCTGCGGTGGTGCACGGCGGCTCCTGGCGCATAGGTTGGCACTCGTGGTGGTTGAGTGCCAGGTCAGGACTTCGGTCCGGGTTCGGCTCTCCCCGCCGCTATGGCGTCCGTGACGCCATGTCGTTGCTGTCGCATTCATCCATGGCTGCTGTTTCCCTCAGCGTCTCCACGGTCAAACCCCTTGGAGATCGCGTGTTCATCAAGGTTTCCGAGTCTGAAGAGAAAACTGCTGGCGGCATCCTGCTGCCAGACACCGCCAAGGAGAAGCCCCAGGTGGGCGAGGTGGTCCAGGTGGGCCCCGGCAAGCGCAACGATGACGGCACCCGTCAGGCTCCCGAAGTGGGAGTGGGTGACAAGGTTCTCTACAGCAAGTACGCCGGCACCGACGTCAAGCTGGGCACCGATGAGTACGTGCTGCTGTCCGAAAAGGACATCCTCGCCGTCGTCAGCTGAGCATCAACTCCTTCCAGCCACACTCTTTCCTCTGATAACTGCCTTCCATGGCCAAGCGCATTATTTATAACGAGCAGGCCCGTCGCGCCCTCGAGAGGGGCATCGACATCCTCGCCGAGTCCGTTGCCGTCACCCTTGGTCCCAAGGGTCGCAACGTGGTTCTGGAGAAGAAGTTCGGCGCTCCCCAGATCATCAATGATGGTGTCACCATCGCCAAGGAGATCGAACTCGAAGATCACATCGAGAACACCGGTGTCGCCCTGATCCGCCAGGCCGCCTCCAAGACCAACGATGCCGCCGGTGACGGCACCACCACCGCTACGGTGCTGGCCCACGCCATGGTCAAGGCCGGCCTGCGCAACGTGGCCGCAGGTGCCAACGCCATCACCCTCAAGAAGGGGATCGACAAGGCTGCTGACTTCCTCGTGAAGAAGATCGAGGAGCACGCCACCCCGATCAGCGACAGCAACGCCATCGCCCAGGTGGGCACCATCTCCGCCGGTAACGACGAAGAGGTGGGCCGCATGATCGCCGACGCCATGGACAAGGTCGGCAAGGAGGGCGTGATTTCCCTCGAGGAAGGCAAGTCGATGACCACCGAGCTGGAGGTCACCGAGGGCATGCGCTTCGACAAGGGCTACATCTCGCCCTACTTCGCCACCGACACCGAGCGCATGGAGGCGGTGCTGGAGGATCCCTACATCCTGCTCACCGACAAGAAGATCGGTCTGGTGCAGGACCTGTCACTACCGCCGCTAATGCGCCCAACACCAACACACTATACACCAACACCAACACCCAACCACCTACAACGTAAGCTGCACCTCGCCAGAGCACGCCATACCGCAACATA
>JAWOBH010000055.1:0-10196 GCA_046498125.1 Prochlorococcaceae cyanobacterium
CGAGGGGGTGGTGATCGCCAACGACAACAGCAGCGCCCAGGTGGTGCTCTCCGGCACCCCGGAGGCGGTGGCCCAGGTGAGCGCCGCGCTGGCCTGCAAGCGGGCCATGCCCCTGGCGGTGAGCGGGGCCTTCCACTCGCCGTTCATGGCCGAGGCCGCCGCGGCCTTCGCCGCCGAGCTGGACACCATGGCCTTCGCCGATGCCGACGTGCCGGTGCTCAGCAACGCCGATCCCACCCCGGCCACCAGCGGCGCCACCCTCAAGGAGCGGCTGCGGCGGCAGATGACCAGTGGCGTGCGCTGGCGGGAAACCATGGAGGCCCTGGCCGCCGCCGGGGTGGACACCGCCGTGGAGATCGGCCCCGGCACCGTGCTCAGCGGTCTGTTCAAGCGCAGCGGGGCGGGGATCGGCAGCGCCCGCATCGCCTCCGCCGCGGACCTGGGGACATGAGCCGCCCGGTGGCCGCGGTGAAGCGGGTCTGGCGGCGGCGGCGGCGCAGCCAGCCGCCGGCCCTGATCCGCACCCCCCGGCCCAGCCTCACCTACCGGCTGATCAGCTATCTGCTGGTGTTCCCCGTGTTCCGCCTGCTGCTGCGCGGCCGCACCCGCGCCACCGGGGCGGTGCCCCAGGAGGGGGCCCTGGTGGTGGTGGCCAACCATGGCTCCCATCTGGATCCGCCCCTGCTGGGCCACGCCCTCGGGCGCCCGCTGGCGTTCATGGCCAAGGCGGAGCTGTTCCGCGTGCCCCTGCTGGGGCCGATCATCCGCGCCTGCGGGGCCTACCCCGTGAGCCGCGGCGCCAGCGACCGCGAGGCGATCCGCACCGCCGGGGACCGGCTCGAGGAGGGCTGGGCGGTGGGGGTGTTCATCGATGGCAGCCGCCAGCTGGACGGGCGCGTCAACCATCCCCGGCCCGGCGCCGCCCTGCTGGCCGCCCGCGCCGGCGTGCCCCTGCTGCCGGTGGCGATCCTCAACAGCCACCGGGCCCTGGGCCGGGGCCAGCGACTGCCCCGGGCGGTGCCGGTGCACATCCGCATCGGCACCCCGATCCCACCCCCGGCCTCGCGGCGTCGGGCCGATCTGGACGCCTGCACCAAGGCCTGCCAGGAGCAGATCAACGCCCTGCTCGACCTGGGATTGATCGGAGGACCCGCTCTGTCCAGCGGTCCGGTGCCAGATGCTCTGCCGCCCAGTGGCGAAGATCCCGGCCACTGACCACCCACAGGGCCGCCCGCAGGCCATCGCCCCACACCTTGCGTCGCCGCTCGGGCCGGCACTGCTGCCCGCAGTCCACCGGCTCGGGCGTGAGCTGGATGCCGCGGCTGCCGGCCACGATGCGGCCCACCAGCAGAGCCCGGTCCATGTGATCGCTGCTGGTCACCAGCAGGGCATGGCGCACCCGGGCCTGGCGCAGGTCGTCCACCAGCGAGGTGAAGTTCGAGAGCGTGTCGGTGGCGCGGTAGTCGAGCCGCACCTGCTGGGAGGGCAGGCCCTGATGCTGCTCAAACAGCCACTGGGCGTATTCGGGATTGCTGCCGCCGCTCACCACCACCGGCAGGCCCAGCTGGCGGGCAAGCTCGGCCGCGTGCCGCTCCCGCTCCACATCGCCGCCCAGCACCAGAATCACCTGGGCGGGCGGTGGCGTGGGCCACCACCAGCCGCGGGACAGCCACACCCAGGACCCGGCCAGCACCAGCAGCAGTCCCAGCCGCCAGGGCAGGGAGCGGCGGCGGCGTGGGGGCGTGGAACGCCCCCGAGCCGGCGGCGCTGCCGATGGGGTTGGCCGCGCCCGCCGGCTGCGCGGCAGCGGCCGGCGCCGGTGGGGATCGGGCCTGCCGGGTGGACGGGCCTGCATCAGCTCGTCCCCACGGGCGAGGTGGGGTAGAGCGGCAGCACTGGCTGCCAGGGTGCGGGCTGGTCGCCCTGGTGGGCCCGCTGGGCGATGGCCAGCAACGTGGCCACATCGGCGGCCACCACCACCTCCGCCGGACGCATGGGGGCAGGGTGCAGGGCCGCCAGGCAGGCGGCGTCGGTGTGCAGCCGCGGCGTCAGCAACTCCACCACGTCAGCGGCATCCCTGCCACCCGCTGCAGCGCTGCCCCCAGGGTCGGGCTCGGGGCCGTACAGCCCGGCCACCAGCCCGCGGCGGGGCAGCTCCTGCACCAGCCAGGTGGGCTCGCTGAGACCCAGACGGCGGGCCATCAGCAGGAAACTGCCCACCCCATCGAGGGGCAGTTGCAGCTGCTGGGCCAGGGTGCGGGCCATCACCACCGTGAGGCGGGTGCCGGTGAAGCCACCCGGGCCGGTGGCCACCGCCAGCCGGCCCAGTTCTGGCCAGTGGGCGGCAGGCAGCACCTGCTCCACGCAGCTGAGCAGCTGGTTGGAGAGGCCACGGCCCAGAGGGAAGCTGGCGATGCGATCGGGGCTGGCGCCATCGAGCTGGCGCACCCCCACCCCCAGCTCGGCGCTGGAGCTGTGCAGGGCGAGAAGCCAACGCGGGGCTGGATTCATGTGGGCAGGGCGGCTCCGGGGCGCAGCCGCTGCCAGCGCCCCGGCTCTGCCTGGAAGCTGCCGCAGGCCCGCACATCCCACTCCACCCCCACCCCGCCATCGGGCAGGTCGAGCACCTGCACGTGAATGCGGGGTTCGTGGGGCTGGACGTCGGGCATGGTGCTGAGATGCTCCACGCCGTGCTGGCGTTCCACCGCGTGATAGGCCTGACAGCGGTCGACCCAGTGGCAATCCACGCAGATGCACATCCCGGCCGGCCGGCGCCCAGAGCCCATTGTGACGCTGGAGGCAACCGGCGGTGAACTGGAGCGCCGGCTGTGGGAGCGCCTGGCTCGGGAACACTGGCCGATCGATCCCAGCGCGCTGCCCGCTGGCACGGCGCTGGTGGGCGGGGCTGTGCGCGATGCCCTGCTGGGCCGGCTGCGCGACTGTCCTGATCTGGATCTGGTGGTGCCGTCGGGGGCGATTGCCCTCAGCCGACGCCTGGCCCGCCAGTGTGGTGGCAGCTGCGTCGTGCTGGACAGCGGGCGGGATATCGCCCGGCTGGTGCTGGCGGGCTGGACGATCGACCTGGCCCGCCAGGAAGGAACGACACTCAGTGCCGATCTGGGCCGGCGGGACTTCAGCGCCAACGCCATTGCCCTGCCCCTGGCGCCGGGAGCCCGACTGCTCGATCCCACCGGCGGGCTGGAGGCCCTGCGCAGCGGCCAGCTGGTGGCGGTGGCGGAGGCCAACCTGCTCGACGATCCCCTGCGGCTGCTGCGCGGCATCCGGCTGAGCTGGCAGCTGCAGCTGCAGCTCGAGCCCACCACGGCCGGCTGGATCGCCGCCCATGCCCAGCGGCTGGGGAACGTGGCCGGAGAGCGGGTGTTGGGCGAGCTGCAGCAGCTGGCCGCAACCGCCGATGGTGAACAGGGGCTGGCACAGGCCCTGGAGCTGGGGCTGCTCACCCCCTGGGCTGCGGATGCCGGCGCAGCGCCACGGCTGGCGCTGTTGGATGCCGGCGCGCCTGAGCGGCTGGGTCTGAACGCAACGGAGAGCATGAAAGCCCTGCCCCTGGCACGCCTGGCGGCGCTGCTGCCGGCGCCGGCGCTGCAGGCCCTGCGAGGCAGCCGACGGTTGCAGCGCCAGTGCGGGGAGCTGCGGCACTGGTGGCGGCGCCTGGCGGAGCTGGGCGGCGATGCAGGCCTGGGGGCCCTGGAGGAGGGCGAGCGCCTGCGGCTTCAGGGCCAGCTGGAAATGACGCTGCCGGCGCTGTTGCTGGCCCTGCCAGCCCCCGAGGCCCGCAGTGCCGTGAGCCGCTGGCGCGACCTCGACGATCCCCTCTTCCATCCCCGGCCTCCCCTCAGCGGCCGCCGCCTGAGCGACCTGCTGGCCGTAGCTCCCGGCCCAGCCCTGGGCGAGCTGCTGCGGCACCTCACCCGCGAACGGGCCTTCGGCCGCCTGCCGGCCAGCGGCGAGCGGGAGGCCGTGGCCGCCGCCCGCGCCTGGCTGGCCCTGCACGGTGGGGACCAGCGCCGTGGTTAACTGCAGTGTGGGATGACAGCAGAACAGAGCGTTCTGTGCCGAGACGTCCTCTGCTGAGACTCTTGTCCTCCGCCTTGTCCTGAGCAGAGTCTTGTCCTCACCCTCTGTCCTCGCCCGGTCTGTCCTCGCCCGCCACCACTTCCGCTGAAGTGCTCCGTCTTCTGTTCCGTTTTCCGCCTTCCAACCCATGAGCGTTCGCCTCTACGTCGGCAACCTGCCGCAGACTTTTGATGCCAAGGAGCTCGAAGCTCTGTTCACCGGCGTTGGCGAGGGCGTCCGTTTCAAAACCGTCAACGACCGCGAAACCGGCCTCTGCCGTGGTTTCGGCTTCGCCAACGTGGACGACCAGAAGCTGGCGGAAGCGGTGATCGCCCAGCTCAACGGCAAGGACTTCGGCGGCAACAGCCTGCGGATCGAGATCTCCGAGCGCCGTGACAGCCGCACCACCACCGCCGGCGACCGCCGCGGCCCCGGAGCCTCCCAGCGTCCCGCCGTGAACAAGGTGGTGCATGCCGACCAGGTGGACAGCCAGGCCCCCGACCCCCGCTGGGCCGGCGAACTTGCCAAGCTGAAGCACCTGCTCGACAGCCAGAAGGCTGCCGTCTGAGTCCTTCGCCACCGATCCTCTGATCCAGGCCCCTTCCCAGCTCTGGTTGTGGCGGGGCCACACCATCGCCCTGCGGCGAAGCGGTGAGCCACAGGCGCCGATCAAGGTGATCCTGATCCACGGTTTCGGAGCCTCCTCGGCCCACTGGAGGCACACCCTGCCGGGGCTCGCGGACGGCGCCGAGGTGATCGCCCTTGACCTGCTTGGGTTCGGTGCCAGTGCCAAGCCCCGCTCCCGGCTGGTGGACGAGCCCGATCAGCCCGGAACCGTGCGCTACTGCTTCGACCTCTGGGCCGAGCAGGTGGTGGATGCAGCCCTGGACCTGCTGGCGATCGGGTCCGGCGGCGGCACGTTGCATCTGGTGGGCAACTCGATCGGTGGCGTGGTGGCCCTGAACGCCGCCCGGCTGCTGCGCGATCGCGGCATTCCCCCCGCCCAGGTGGTGCTGCTGGACTGCGCCCAGCGGGCTCTCGATGACAAGCGACTGGGCGAATTTCCGTCCTGGCAGCGACCATCGCGCCCCCTGCTCAAGGCCCTGGTGCGCCAGCGCGCCGTGATCGCCCCCCTGTTCCGGCTGCTGGCCCGGCCGGCCTTCATCCGTCGGGTGCTGGAGCAGGCCTACCCCAGCGGCGCCCATGTGGACGACGAGCTGGTGGAGCTGCTGTTCCGCCCCAGCACCGAGGTCGGGGCCCTGGAGAGTTTCCGGGGATTCGTGAACCTGTTCAACGACCACCTGGCGCCCCAGCTGCTGGAGGAACTCAGCCGCTCCAGCGACGCTGGCGAGAAGCCGATCCCGGTGCGTCTGATCTGGGGAGAAGCCGATCCCTGGGAGAACCCCGGCGAGGCGAGGCGCTGGGCCGTGCGCTACAGCTGCATCGAGGAGCTGGTGATGCTGCCAGGGGTGGGACACTGCCCCCACGACGAGGCCCCGGAGCTCGTGAACCCGCTGCTGCGGCGCTGGCTCGGCTGCAGCCCGCCGAGCGCTCAGCGGGCCTGAGCCACCAGAAAGGACCAGGGCAGATCCAGCAGCTTGCCCCGGCGGGGCACGAAGGCTCGACGGTTGAACACGTCGTAGTCGTGCTGCTCGATCACATCCAGAATGCCCCGATAGAGCCGCAGGGAGGTCCACACCGGCCAGCGGGCATCAGGTGACAGCCAGCGCACCCCGGCCTCGGAGCGGGCGAACCACTCCCTCGCGCGCTGCAACTGGAAGCGCATCAGAGCCCGCCAGTTGTCGTTCAAGACCCCGGCCAGCAGGTGCTCCTCGCTGTAGCCGAAGCGCTCCAGCTCATCGAGGGGCAGGTAGATCCGGCCGCGGCCCCGGTCCTCACCCACGTCCCGCAGGATGTTGGTGAGTTGGTTGGCGATGCCCAGGGCCACCGCCGCCTCGGAGGTGTCGGGGGGATCACTCCAGGGGGCACTGGTGTAGGCGGGATCCACCCCCATCACCTCCTGGGTCATCAGGCCCACGGTCCCGGCCACGCGGTAGCAGTAGAGACGCAACTGCTCAAAACTGGCGTAGCGCGTGGTGGTGAGGTCCATGCGCATGCCTTCGATCATGTCCAGGTAGGGCTGGAGGGGCTGGGAGAAGCGCTCGATCGTGTCGCGCATCACCAGATCCAGACCGTCGCGCACCTCGCCCCGGAATAGGGCCCGGGTGCGCTCCTCCCAGGCATCCAGACGCTGGGCAAGCTCCGCCACCGGGCGCTGCTGCGCCTCGGGGCTGTCCATGAGCTCATCGGTGCGACGGCACCACACGTAGATCGCCCAGATGGCCCGGCGCTTGACCGGGGGCATCAGCAGGGTGCCGAGGTAGAAGGTCTTGGCCCATTCAGCCGTTTCCCGGCGACAGGCCTCGAAGGCCTCCGCCAGAGAGGGCAGCGGTCGCGATCCCGTGACTGGATCGGCCAGCACCACCCTGCTCAAACCGAGGCCAGGGGTGCAGCCTCACCCGCGTCGCAAGGGGTGAGCCGTCCCTCGGCGAGAGCGGCGTCAATGGCCTGGGCGCACTGCTTGCCGCTCAGCACCGCCCCCTCCATCGAGGCCAGGTAGCGCTGCATGGTGAAGCAGCCGGCCAGGAAGAAGTTGGCGATCGGCGAGCTCTGATCGGGCCGGAGCTGCTGGCAGCCTGGCACCGTCTTGTAGACCGAGCGGGGGGTCTTGACCACGATCGACTTGCGCAGCTGCGCCTGATCATCGCCTGTGAAGTGCATCGGGAACAGCCGCTTGAGCTCCTCCATGGTCGCCGCCACGATCTCCTCGTCAGGACGCCCGATCCAGTCCTTGGCTGGAGCGAACACCAGCTCCAGCATCGAACGCTCCGGATCGGCGTATTCCCGGCAGGTGTTGCTCATGTCGGCATAGACGCTGAGCAGGTCGCTGCGGCTGAACAGCAGGTGGTCGATGTCGGTGAGCTTGCGATCGAACCAGAGGTGGATGTTGATCACGGGCACACCGTTGAGGCCGTTGAGCTTGCTGAAATAGGGCAACTCTTTCCAGGGCTCGGGGAGCAGCAGCTTCAGCGGATCCACGGGCATGGCGCTGACGTAGGCGTCGGCGGTGATGGTGGCGCCGGGCTGGCCCTTGAGCCCACCGATGCGGAAGGCGCTGACGCTGCCATCGGGGTTGAGCTCGATCTCCCGCAGGGGCGCTTCCAGGTGCACCTCACCCCCGCGAGCCCTGACGTAGTCCACGATCGGCTGACAGAGCCGCTCGGGCGGATTGCCATCGAGAAACGCCATCTTGGAGCCGTCGCTCTCCTGCAGGAAACGGTTCAGCGCCGTCAGCACCACTGTGCTGGAGATCTCTTCAGGATCGATGAAGTTCAGAGCCTTGGCCATGGCAATGAACACTTCATCGTTTACACGCTCAGGGATATTGTGCAGACGAAGCCACTCAGACCAGGAATATTTGTCACACTCCTCCACGTAGTGCTGGCCGCGCAGCATGGCTGGCACCAGCCCCAGGCCGAAGGAGATCTTCTCCCCCCAGGTGAGCATGTCGTTGTTGCCCAGGATCGCCGCCACCCCGTTGAAGGGGGCTGGGATATCGGGGAAGTCGAAGCGGCTGTAGGTGCCAGGCGTCTGCTTCTGGTTGAAGATCATCGAGTGGCTCTTCCACTGCAGCCGGTCTTCGATGTCCAGTTCCTTGAACAGCTGGCGCATGTTGCGGTAGGCGCCAAAAAAGATGTGCAGACCGGTCTCGTACCAGTCGCCGTCTTCGTCCTGCCAGGCCGCCACCTTGCCACCCAGCACGTCGCGGGCTTCGAGCACCACCGGCGTATGTCCGGCGTCGCAGAGGTATTTGGCACAGGCGAGGCCGGCCAGGCCGGCCCCGGCAATGGCGACGCGCATAGGAGAGGTCAAAAATCAGAGCAAACCCTAGGGGGCGCCACAACGGCCGTGTGCATGGGCAACGGCCCTGCGCCCTGGCTTGGTGGCCTTCCTATGGTGTTCAGTCATGGATGCCAGCCCCGCCGGAGCCACTGCCGTGGACACCACCCTGCTGAAGTCGACCACCCGGCACGTGCGCCTGTTCACGGCCAGGATGGAGAACGGCGACCTTGTACCTGACCCGAACCAGCTCACCCTCGATCTTGACCCGGACAACGAGTTCCTGTGGGAACCGCCGGTGCTCGCCAAGGTGCAGCAGCACTTCGTTGAGCTGGTGGAGGCCCGGGCCGGCCAGCCGCTCAACGACTACACCCTGCGCCGGATCGGCTCCGATCTGGAGGGGTTGATCCGCCAGCTGCTCCAGGCCGGAGAACTGAAATACAACCCGGATTGCCGGGTGCTCAACTACTCCATGGGACTGCCCCGCACGCCTGAAACCCTGTGACCCGTTACCGCAGCCGCTACGACGACGACAGAGCGAGCTCCGAGCCTTCCGGCTCAGGGCGTTACGGCTCAGGCCGCTACACAACCGCCGAGCGTCCGGGCCGGGGTGAACGGCCGCCCCGGCGGCCCGCAGGCGGCCCTGCGGGCGGCGGTGGAGCCGATGGCGGCGGCCCCCAGTTCAACATCGCCACCATGGCGGTGCTGGCCGGGGTGCTGGTGCTCGGGATCGGCATCGGCACCGCCCTCTCCAGCACCACCCAGGGTAGCCAGGGCAATATCGCCAGCTCCCAGCAGCTGGACATGGCCGTGCCGGATCCTGAGTTCTGCCGCCAGTGGGGAGCGAGCGCTTTCGTGATGGATGTGGAGATCTACACCACCATGAACCCCAGCAGCAGCTTCGTCACACAGCCGGCCCTGCGGCCCGGCTGTGTGATCCGGCGGGAGAACTGGAGCGTGCTGCAGAAGCAGGGGGCTGTGACGGCCGAGCAGATGCGCCAGTGCAAGCAGCGCATGAACACCTTTGCCTATATCGGCTCGATCAAGGATCAGCCGATCGTGCGCTGCGTCTACCAGACCGACGCCCGTGAGAACCAGTTCGTCACCCGTGGCGTGGCTGATGACACCGTGGGCGTGACGCCGGAAGCCAGCCAGTTCTGATCAGGCCCCGGCGGCTGCAGCCTCCGGAGCGGCAGCCTGGGCTGAACGCCTCAGGGGACTGTCGGCGCTGGCGAACACCGGCAGCACCTCGCGGCGGAAGGCGTCGGCGGCCCGGGAGCAGTAGCGCGCCGGGTGGGTGATCAGCTTGAGCTGACGGCGCACCATCAGATCGGACACCTGGGGCCGGTGCACGCTGCCCGACGCCAGTTCGCGCTCGATCGACACCACCGGCAGAAACGCCGCCCCCAGCCCCGACTGCACGGCGTTCTTGATCGCCTCGAAGGAGTTCAGCTCCATCTCGATCTTCAGCCGCGACAGCTCCAGCCCGGAGCGGGCCAGCAGCTGGTCCACCATCTTTCGGGTGGTGGACTGGGCATCGAGGCACACGAAGCCGAGCCGGTAGAGATCCTCCTTGGTGAGCTCCGGCAGCCGCGCCAGGGGGTGCTTGGTGGGCAGCACCAGGGCCAGTTCATCCACCCCGTAGGGCACCACCTGCAGCAGCTCGTTGAGCTCGCTGGGGAGCTCGCCGCCGATGATCGCCAGGTCGATCTGGCCATTGGCCACGCTCCAGCCGGTGCGGCGGGTGCTGTGCACTTGCAGCTGCACAGCCACATCGGGGTACTTCTGGCGGAACAGACCGATCATGCGGGGCATCAGGTAGGTGCCGGTGGTCTGGCTGGCCCCCACGATCAGGGAGCCGCCGCGCAGGTTGTGGAGATCCTCCAGGGCGCGACAGGCCTCCTGGCACTGGCTGAGGATGCGGTCGCAATAGCTGAGAAGCAGGTGGCCGGCCTCCGTGAGCTGGGCCTTGCGGCCACCCCGGTCGAACAGCGACACACTCAGCTGCTTCTCCAGGTTCTGGATCTGCAGGCTCACCGCCGGTTGGGTCACGTACAGGCTGTCGGCCGCCTTCTTGAAGCTGCCTTCGCCGGCGATTGCCCGCAGGATGCGCAGCTGGTCGAGGGTGAACGGCAGATCTGCCATGGTTCGGCCTGCGGGCTTCAGGCCGAACCATGGCAGATCTACCGTTCACCCTCGACCAGCTGCGCATCCTGCGG
>JAWOBH010000059.1:0-8389 GCA_046498125.1 Prochlorococcaceae cyanobacterium
TGACTGACCGTGACTTGTGGATGCTGATTGCCCACAGTTCGTACCACTTGAAACTCGCCCGCTGCACCTCCACCAGATCGGGCAGGTAAGTGGCGGTCTTGGCGACCTGGATCGCGCTGCTCATGCGGTGAACCTGCAGGAACTGGTGGGACAAACAAACTGGCCTGTCGGCCTTCTCAGCGCTGAAGGGCGGGCGATTCCGGAGGCCATCCGGGCATCAGCAACGACGGCACCCCGCACGAACAGCCGTTCCCCTCGCAGGGAACGGCTGCCCGGGGCTGCCCTCAGGAAACGCGCTTCAGGGCTGCAGACTTCGACAACAAGGAGCGGATTCGCATCCAGACCAATGAATCATCATACATTGTCAAAGTCGAGCCCGAACAAGGCTGCGGCGTTGGCGCTGCTGGTGCGGGCCACGGCCACCAGCGGCTCGCCGCGCAGCTCGGCCATCCGGGCAGCCACGGCGGCCACATAGGACGGCTCGTTGCGTTTGCCGCGGCGGGGCACCGGCGCCAGAAAGGGGCAATCGGTTTCCACCAGATAACGGTGGGCGGGCACCCTGCGGGCGCAGGCGTGAGTGGCCTCGGCCTTGGCGAAGGTGACGACGCCGCTGAAGCTGATGTACAGCCCCAGCTCCAGAAAGCCGTCCATCTCCTCAGGGGTGCCGCCCCAGCAGTGCATCACCCCACGGGGACAGCAGCTGGCCCCGGCCCGCTGGCGCAACTCCGCCAGCATCGGTTCGGCCGCGTCGCGGCAGTGGATGATCACCGGCAGATCCAGCTCCATGGCCAGGTCCAGCTGGGGCCGCAGCGCCGCCAGCTGCTCCTCCAGATTGCGCTGGCGAAACAGGTCAAGGCCCAGCTCGCCGATGGCCACCACCCGCGAATCGGCCTGGGCCGCCTCCCGCAGCTGCTGCTGGGTGTCCGCCGCCCAGTGCTGGGTGTCGAGGGGATGCACGCCCACCGAGTAGCGCAGCTCCGGGAAGCGGTCGGCCAGGGCCCGGATGGCCGGGATCTCCGCGGGTTCCACGCAGGCATGCACCAGGGCCTTCACGCCCGCCTGGCGCCAGCGCTCCGCCACCGCCTCGAGGTCGTCGTCGAAGTCGCGGAAGACGATATGGCAGTGGGAATCCACCAGGGGCGCCCCGTCAGGGGGAGCGGCCAGGGGGATGGCAGGCGCGGGCGGGGTCATGGCGCGGGCAGGAGCCTGGGTGGGCCCCATGCTGGCGAGAGCGCTCAGCCCTTGGCGGACGGCTCCAGGGCGCCCTTGGCGGCAGCGCTCAGGCGCGACTTCTGGTGGGCCCCGGTGTTGCGGTGCAGCGCCCCCACCTTGACGGCCTTGTCGATCTTGCTGAAGGCGGCATTGAGGCTCTGCTGCACGGACTCCCGGCTGCCCTCACCCCCCTCGCTGCTGTAGGCGCTGCAGGCCGTGAAGCAGCGCTTCATCAGGGTGCGCAGGGCCGACTTGTAGGAGCGGTTGCGGAGCCGGTTGCGCTCGGCGATCTCGATGCGTTTCTTCGACGACTTGTTATTGGCCACAGGCTGGATCAGGCGGTTCTCGGCGATCGACAATCCTACCTCCAGGAGCGTCGGCCACAGCCGCAAGGCTGCGTTCAGGCCCATCCAGCAGCGCTCTAGTTTGAGTGGGTGCGCCCTGGCTGACCGCCGTGCTTGCCTCCCCCGCCCCCCTTTCCGGCGCAGCCCCCGCCGATGGAGTCACGATCACCTGTGTGCACCAGGATGACGGCACCGGCGAGCGGCTGACGGCCATCGCCGAGCGCACCGGTGGCGCCCAGATGGGCGAGGCGACCCGCAGCGTCGAGGCGATCCTCGAGCAGGTGCGCCAGCAGGGCGACCGGGCGCTGCTGGAGCTCAGCGAGCGCTTCGATGGCGTGCGTCCGGATCCCCTGCGCATCCCGCCGGAGCGGCTGGAGGCCGCCTGGCTGGCCTGCGATCCCGCCCTGCGTCAGGCCCTGGAGCTGGCCCACGAGCGCATCCTGGCCTTCCACCAGCGCCAGCTGCCGGCCGATCTCGAGCTGCAGGGGCCCCATGGCGAGCGGCTGGGGCGGCGCTGGCGGGCGGTGGAGCGCGCCGGCCTCTACGTGCCCGGCGGGCGGGCCGCCTACCCAAGCACGGTGCTGATGAACGCGGTGCCCGCCCGGGTGGCGGGGGTGGAGCGGCTGGTGATGGTGACCCCGCCGGGGCCCCTGGGGGATCCCAATCCCACCGTGCTGGCGGCGGCGCACCTGGCCGGGGTGGAGGAGCTCTACCGGGTGGGCGGCGCCCAGGCGGTGGCGGCCCTGGCCTACGGCACCGAGACCATCCCCCGGGTGGACGTGATCAGCGGCCCCGGCAATCTCTACGTGACCCTGGCCAAGAAGGCGGTGTACGGGCGGGTGGCGATCGATTCGCTGGCCGGACCCAGCGAAGTGCTGGTGATCGCCGACCACAGCGCCCGGGTGGATCAGGTGGCCGCCGACCTGCTGGCCCAGGCCGAGCACGACCCCCTGGCCGCCGCCATCCTGCTCACCACCAGCGCGGAGCTGGCCGCGGCCCTGCCGGCGGCCCTGGAGGCCCAGCTCGCCGGCCATCCCCGCGCCGCGATCACCCGCGCCGCGATCCGCGACTGGGGCCTGGTGGTGGTGTGCGACGACCTGGAGAGCGCCGCCGCCCTCAGCGACCGCTTCGCCCCCGAGCACCTGGAGCTGCTGGTTGAGGATCCCGAGCCGCTGGCGGCGCGCATCCGCCATGCCGGCGCCATCTTTCTCGGCCCCTGGAGTCCGGAGGCGGTGGGCGATTACCTGGCCGGCCCCAACCACACCCTGCCCACCAGCGGCACGGCCCGCTTCGCCGGGGCCCTGAGTGTGGAGACCTTCCTGCGCCACACCTCCCTGATCCACTTCAACCGCCAGGCCCTGGAGGCCACCGGCGCGGCTGTGATGACCCTGGCCAAGAGCGAGGGCCTGCACAGCCACGCCGAGTCGGTGCGGCAGCGGCTGCACCAGGGCTGAGTCAGCCTGGCTGCTGGGCCGTTTCCTGAGGAGCCGGCTCGCAGCTGAACGCCTCGATCCTGCCCAGTCCCTGGAGCCGGCGGAAGCGCGGATGATCGGGATCCTCCAGGCTCCACCACCACGTGCCGTCGGTGTAGCTGGGGGCACCGTCGTTGTTGGTGCGGGGCAGCTGCAGCGACAGATCGCGCCAGCGCAGCACCACGAAGGCTCCGGGGGGCGTGCCCGCCACCACGTTGGGGATTCCCAGCGCATCCACCGGCCCGTTGTCGGTGCGGGCCACCAGCAGATCGCCATCACAACGGTAGTTGCGCTCGGCGCCCGCCGGCCCCGGCGCCAGGGACAGCAGCAGGGCCAGTAGGGGGGCAAAGAAAGCCATCATCCGCGCTTGGGCAGATCGCGCACACCGGCCACGCCGTCGACGATCTCACCCACCAGCACCTGATCGGCGAGGTCCACGAACAGGCCGTTCTCCAGCACCCCGGGCAGGTTGTTGATCGCCGCCTCCAGAGCCTGGGGGTCATGGATGCCGCCGTTGAAGCGGGCATCGAGCACCAGATTGCCCTGGTCGGTCACCACCGGGCCGGCCTTGCGGATGGCCATGCGCAACTCGGCAGCGGCCCCCATCGCCGCCAACTGGCCCTGCACCTGGCGCCAGGCACCGGGGAGCACCTCCACGGGCAGCAGGAAGCCGAGGTTGAGGGTGTCCACCAGCTTGCTGGCATCCACCACCACCACGAAGCGGTCGGCCCGGCGGGCCACGAGCTTCTCCTGCACGTGGCAGGCGCCGCCGCCCTTGATCAGCTGGAAGGCGGGGTCCACCTCATCGGCGCCGTCGATGGCCAGATCGATGCGCTCCACGGCATTGAGGCTCTGCAGGGGGATGCCCAGCTCAGCCGCCAGCACCTCCCCCTGAAACGAGGTGGTCACGCCAGTGATGTCGCGGAGTTCGCCGCTGCGCAACCTGGCGCCAAGGGCCTGGATCATCAGGGCGGCGGTGGAGCCTGAGCCCAGGCCAACCACCATGCCGCTGCGGATCTGCTCGGTGGCGGCGGCCGCCACCGCCTGCTTCATCTGGTCCTGCAGCTCGGCCATCGCTCCCATGCGTGGGGCCGCGACCGTAGCAATGCTCATCCCACCCGGGGCAAGGCGGCCGGGCGGATCGTCAGCCGCAGTTCCCGCTGGCCCCGCAGCACGGTGATCGCCAGGGGCTGGCCCACCTCGGAGCGGTCCACCCGCTGCAGCAGGGCCGCCGGATCGCGGATCGGCTGGTCGGCCACGCTCACCACCAGATCGCCGCGGCGCAGGCCGGCGGTTTCCGCCGGGCTGTTCTCCAGCACCCGCTGCACCAGGGCGCCGTCGCGCTCGGGGAGCTGCAGCAGGGCGGCCGGATCGCGGTTGTTCTCGCGGGCACGGCGGGCCGTGAGCGGCACCAGCTGCAGGCCCAGGTAGGGGTGCACCACCTGGCCGCCACTGGCCAGCTGGTCGGCCACCCGGCGCGCCAGGTTGATCGGGATGGCGAAGCCCAGACCGGCCCCGGGACCGGAGCGCACCAGGGTGTTGATACCGATCACGCGCCCGGCGGCGTCGATCAGCGGACCGCCGGAATTGCCGGGGTTGATGGCGGCGTCGGTCTGGATCAGATCAAGGCGCTTGTCGGAGAACCCGAGGCTGTTGATGTCGCGGTGCAGGCTGCTCACGATCCCCAGGGTCACCGTGCGCTCGAGTCCGTAGGGGCTGCCCAGGGCGATGGCCCAGTCGCCCACCTCCAGAGCCTCGGAATCGCCCAGGGGCGCGGCCTGCAGGTCCCGCACCCCCCGCACCCGCACCACCGCCAGGTCGGTCACCGAGTCGGCACCCACCACCTCGCCATCCAGCTGGCGGCCGTCGGCGAGGGTCACCTCCACGCTGTCCACCTGGTCCACCACATGGGCGTTGGTGAGAATCAGGCCGGCGCCGGCATCAAACACCACGCCCGAGCCCTGGCCGCGCTCACGGCGGCTGCCGGAGGGGTCACCGAACAGGTCGCGCAGCAGCGGATCGAGCAGCACCGGATCGAAGGGCTGGCGGGCGACGCTGCGCTCGATGTCGATGCGCACCACCGCCGGGGCCGCTGCGCGGGCGGCGGCGGCCACGAAGCTGTGGGGAGGGACGACGTCAGCCTGGGCGCTGGCGGGCGTGACGCTGGCGGCGGCCAGAGCTGAGCTGGCGGCCAGTGCGGGCGGTGAAGCCAGCAGGAGCAGCAGGCCGGCCAGCGCCAGCGCCAGGAGCCGGGCCGGAAACAACGTCACAGCGGAAGCGGGCGGGCGGTGGTCACTGACGCTAGGCAGCTGTCGGGTCCGGCGCCGTCCAACGCAGCAGCCGCTGGCGCAGGCCGCCCGCTCCCAGCTCCAGCCATCGGCCGCCGGGATCATCGGCCCGCCCCAGGGGACAGGGCTGCACCGGTCCGAAGCCGCAGAGCGTGGAGGGGCACCCCAACAACGGCAGCCCTGGCCGGCCGGGCAGCTCCCCCCGCCAGTGCTGATGGACGTGGCCGAACAGCAGCCCCAGCAGGGAGGGAATCGGGCGCAGCAGGGCCAGCAACGCGTCCCCGTCGTCCAGTGCGATGGCGTCCATGCCGGGGTCACCGATCGGCACGGGCGGGTGATGCACCGTCACCAGCAGAGGCCGGGGAGGGCCTTCAGCCCCGCGCTGCAGCGCGGCGGACAGCCACTGCAGCTGGCGCTGGCCCAGGGCTCCGCCGTCGCGGCCGGCCTGGTGGCTGTCGAGCAGCGCCAGCCGGCATCCCCCCAGGTCCAGCAGCGCAGGCGCCAGCACAGCCCGGCGGCCCAGGGCGGCCCGCAGCAGCTGGGGATGGTCGTGGTTGCCGCTCAGGAGTGCCACCGGGGTGGGCCAGGTCTCGAGCAGCTGCCGCAGGTGCACGTAGCCGGCCCAGCTCTCGTCCTGGCAGAGATCGCCGCTGATCAACAGCAGGTGGGGGCGCGGATCGAGGGCGGCCCCCTGGCGCAGGGCCTCCGCCAGCAGCGGGAACGGCCGCCGGCCCCGGTAGCTGGCGGCGGGGTCGGCGAGCAGGTGGGGGTCGCTGAGCTGCAGCAGGCGCATCCGCTTAAGTTGCTGGTCTGCTCTCCTGCGCACCATGGCAGCAATTCCTCCCGGCAGCCGTCAGCGCTGCAGCGTTTGTCAGGTGGAGATCCAGGGCATGGTGGGGGGCAACGACCTGGTGCACTTCAGCCAGGGGGCCCCGGGCACCAGGGCCAAGCTCTGGGCGCGGGTGTGCCAGTTCCTGCGCAGCGACGACAAGCGGGCCCTGTGCCTCAACCAGGACGTGAGCCAGCGCGGCACCGTGGTGCAGAGCGACTACTACGACGAGGCGCCGGTGATCAACCTGGGCGGCGCCGCGGGGCCGGCCGGTTCCGGATCGGCCGACGGCTGAGGGCCCGCCTGCCACCGATTCGTAGGTTGGGTCCAGCGCCCGCACGCCGCCGTGCCCCATCCGCTGATCCCCGAGCTTGAGCAGCTCGCCCGCCAGTCGGTGAGCGCGGCGGGCTTTGAGTTGCGCGCCGTGCAGCTGCACACCCACCGCATCCCCATGACCCTGCAGGTGCTGGTGCAGCGCGGCGATGGCAGCGACATCAGCCTGGATGACTGCGCCGGCCTCAGCGCGCCCCTGGGCGAGGCCATTGAGGCGGCCGGGCTGCTGGGGGAGGCGACCTATGTTCTGGAGGTCAGCAGCCCCGGCCTGAGCGAGGAACTGCGCGACGACCGCGACTTCCGCAGTTTCCGCGGATTCCCGGTTGCCGTGCGCTACCGCGATGGCCGGGGAGGCGAGGCCCAGGGCGACGGGCTGCTGCTCGAGCGCACCGCCAGCGAGCTGCGGATCAACATCCGCGGCCGCACCAGGCGGATTCCCCGCGAGGACGTCATCAGTGTGCGCCTGGTGGCTGCCGCCGAAGCCGGCGACCACGACACCTGAGTCCACCCCACAACCGAATCACCTCAAAACCGAAGACCCATGGCTCTGGTTCTGCTCCCTGGCCTGAACAACCTCATCGACGACATCAGCGATGAGAAGAAACTGCCCCCCGCCGTGGTGGAGGCGGCCCTGCGGGAGGCCCTGCTCAAGGGCTATGAGCGCTACCGCCGCACCCTTTACCTCGGCATCAGCGAGGACCCTTTCGAAGAGGAGTACTTCTCCAACTTTGACGTGCAGCTCGACCTCGAGGAGGAGGGCTACCGGGTGCTGGCCTCCAAGATCATCGTGGAGGAGGTGGAGAGCGACGACCATCAGATCGCCATCGATGAGGTGCGCCAGGTGGCCGAAGATGCCCAGATCGGCGACACGGTGGTGCTGGATGTCACCCCCGAGAAGGACGACTTCGGGCGCATGGCCGCCGCCACCACCAAGCAGGTTCTGGCCCAGAAGCTGCGCGACCAGCAGCGCCGGATGATTCAGGAGGAGTTCGCCGACCTGGAGGATCCGGTGCTCACCGCCCGGGTGATCCGCTTCGAGCGCCAGAGCGTGATCATGGCCGTGAGCAGCGGTCTGGGCCGGCCCGAGGTGGAGGCCGAGCTGCCCCGCCGCGACCAGCTGCCCAACGACAACTACCGCGCCAACGCCACCTTCAAGGTGTTCCTCAAGGAGGTGAGCGAGGTGCCCCGACGCGGACCCCAGCTGTTCGTGAGCCGGGCCAACGCCGGCCTGGTGGTGTATCTGTTCGAGAACGAGGTGCCGGAGATCCAGGAGGGCTCGGTGCGGATCGTGGCCGTGGCCCGGGAGGCCAATCCCCCCTCCCGCTCGGTGGGCCCCCGCACCAAGGTGGCCGTGGATTCGGTGGAGCGGGAGGTGGATCCGGTGGGGGCCTGCATCGGTGCCCGCGGCTCCCGCATCCAGCAGGTGGTGAATGAGCTGCGCGGCGAGAAGATCGACGTGATCCGCTGGTCGCCCGACCCTGGCCAGTACATCGCCAACTCCCTCAGCCCGGCCAGGGTGGAGATGGTGCGGCTGGTGGATCCCGACGGCCACCACGCCCACGTGCTGGTGCCCTCTGACCAGCTCAGTCTGGCGATCGGCCGGGAGGGCCAGAACGTGCGTCTGGCGGCCCGCCTGACGGGCTGGAAGATCGACATCAAGAACGCCAGCGAGTACGACCAGGCGTCCGAGGACGCCGTGGTGGCCGAGCTGATCGCCCATCGCGAGGAGGAGGAGCGTCTTCAGGCCGAGGCGGAGGCCAGGCTGGCGGTGGAGCAGGCTGCCCGCGCCGAGGAGGATGCCCGCCTGCGGGAGCTCTATCCGCTCCCGGAGGACGAGGTGGATGGGGAGGCTGACAACGACGCGGTGGAGCTGGACGCCGGTGAGCCGAAAGCCGGGGAGCTGGAGGGGGA
>JAWOBH010000076.1:0-4054 GCA_046498125.1 Prochlorococcaceae cyanobacterium
CCGATCTCCACCAGGATCTCCTCCTGGGGTTCGCCGCTGATCTCCACCTTGCCGGTGCCGCTCAGGGCGCGCAGGCGGGTCTGCAGGTCGTCGGCGAGGCGGGAGAGGATGCCCAGATCGGCGGGGCCGGGCAGCTCCCAGGTGAGACCCACGATCAGGGCGCTGGCGCCCACGTTGCCGTCGCGGAATTCCGGAGCGTTGGCCTCCGGTGGCAGCAGCGGGGTGGCGTCGTCGATCGCGCTGCGCACCCTGCTCCAGGCCGGCGCCACCGGGCGCACCCCTTCCCCGAGCTCCACCGCGATCACCGAACTGCCGGCGGCGGAGGTGGAGGAGACCTCGTGCACCTCCTCCAGTTCCAGCAGGGCCTCCTCCAGCGGTTTGGTGATCAGCGCCTCCACCCGCTCCGGCGTGGCGCCAGGCAGGGTGGTGACCACCAGGGCATTGCGCTGGCTGATCAGCGGATCCTCCAGCCGCGGCAGGGTGAGCAGGGAGCTGAGCCCCCACACCACCACCAGCAGCACGGTGAGCAGCAGCAGCTGGCGGTTGCGATGAAACAACGCGCCCATCAGTTCGCCTCCTCCACCCACACGCCCGGCACCACTCGCTGGGTGCCGCTGGCGATCACCCGCTCGCCGGGGCGCAGGGTGCCTCGCACGAGCGAGCGCTCGGCTTCGCTGTGCACGATCTCCACCAGGCGGCGCCCCACCTGCTGCCCCTGAGCTGGGGCGTTGGTGTCGCCGGCCGGCGCCGCCTCCAGCACATACACCGACCACAGGCCCCCCTCCGCCGCCACCAGCGCGGTGGTGGGCATCCAGAAGCCTTCTCCCCGCTCGCTGCGCTGCAGGCTGAGCCGGGCGGTGGCCCCCACCGGCAGGTCGTTCACCGGCAGGCGCAGCACCGCGGTGACGGTGCGGCTGGCGGCGTCGAGCTCCGGCAGCAAGGCGCTCACGCTGGCCTGGAGGGTGCGATCGCCCACCTGCACGGGGTGGCTCTCGCCCGGGCGGAGCCCGCTGGCGACGGCGGGCGGCAGGCCCACCCGCACCTCCTGCGGGGCCGCCTCCACCAGGGTGATCAGGGCCTGGCCGCTGCTCACCACCACGCCCTCATCCAGCAGTCGCCGGCTCACCGTGCCGGCGAAGGGGGCCACCAGCACGCTGCGGGCCAGGTCCACATCGATCTGGCGCAGGCGGCCGCTGGCGTCGTCCACCTGGCTTTCGGCCTGCAGCAGACGGCTGCGCAAGGCGGCGCTGCCATGGATCTGCTGGTCGAGATCCTCGCGGGCGATGGCGCCCTGGGCATGCAGCTGGCGGCGCCGTTCGCGTTGCAACTCGGCCAGGAGCAGCTGCTGGCGCACCTCCTCCACCCCGGCCACCGCCACCTGCCGCTGGGCCAGCACCTGCTGGCGTTGGGCCTGCAGGCGGCGGCGGTCGAGGCGGGCCAGGGGCTCCCCGGCGGCCACCAGGTCGCCCTCCTCCACCAGCACCTGCTCGAGGGTGCCGCTGAGCTCAAAGCCGAGGCTGCTGCTGCGGCCGGCCACCACCTCGCCGGTGTAGGCACGGGTGGTGAGGAAGCTGTTGACCGCTTCGGCCGTCACCACCGCCACCGGCAGGGGGCGGATCGTGGGCGGGCGGGGCCGCAGGCCAGGCGACAAGGCCAGGGCGAGAGCGGCGCTGGCAGCCAGCGGCAGGCTCCAACGGACCCAGCGGGGCTGCAGCAGGGCCGGGATCAGCAGCCAGGCCCGCTGCCAAGAGCCGTGCAACGCCTGTGGCAGCGGCGGGGCGTGGACGGGGGCGGAGGCAGTGGGGGCGGAATCCATGGCTGACAGGGAGCGTGCAGCGAGGGCTGGGCACCGGGGACGGAGCCCGGCGACGGCCGCTCAATCCGCTACACAACAGGATGAGTATGTGCGGCAGTGTATGCACAACATTTTGAGTAGGTCAACCGCAGGTGCTGGCGGCTGCGGGAGGATCAGGTGCCAGCCGCCGCGATCTCTTCCCTGCCATGGCCCTGGCGCACACGATCCTCACGGTGCTCTGCGAGAAGGAGGCCAGCGGCTACGACATCAGCAAGCAGTTCGAGGAATCGATGGCCTGCTACTGGACGGCCAGCCAGCAGCAGATCTACCGGGAGCTGGGCCGGATTGAGCACAACGGCTGGGCCCGCTGCCGGGTGGTGCCGCAGCAGGGCAAGCCGGATCGCAAGGTGTATGCGATCACCGAGGCGGGCCGGCAGGAGCTGAGCCAGTGGGCCGGCGAACCCACAACGCCCACGCCGATCCGGGAAGACCTGCTGGTGAAGGTGCTCGGCGGCCCCTACGCCGATCCCAGGCAGTTGCTGACGGAAGTGCAGCGCCGCCGCGCCGTGCATGCCGGCCAACTCGCCTCCTACCAGGAGAAGGAAGCGCTGTTCCTCAGCCATGCCGAGCTGCCGCTGCAGGAGCAGTACCGCTACCTCACCCTGCGCCGCGGCATCCTGTTCGAGCAGGAATGGATCCGCTGGTGCGATGAAGTGATCGCCTTCCTGGAGGCGCAGCAAGTGTCCCACGACAATCTGGTTGAGGGGCGCTTCCGCTTCGACATCCTTTAGGTGTAGGTGTTTAGGTGTAGGTGGCGGCGGAACATCCCGTATGCATAGTAGTTTCACCCCCTCTCGGCAGCTGAATTCCGGCGACTGAGCAGCATCTTTGTGAGTTCAATCCCTTTTCCAGGCTCACTCCAGGGGCAGACCTCAATGCAGATTCCGCAGCCACGCGTTTCGGCAAAATAGGGTGCGCACTTGTCAAAGTTGACATACCATCTCTTTTGTCCTCTTACTACTTGCTTCTCCGATGAGATCGCGTGAGGGGGGCAGTTGGTTTCACATATCCGGCAGTTGCTGCAAAGGTCGTCAACACCCAGGTCTCGCGGCTTATCGATCGCCAGAGGCAAATCAGTCAGCACCGTCGCCAGGCGCACATTGGAGCCAAACTCCGCAGTGATCAATGATCCATGCTTGCCAAGCTGGCCAAGGCCAGCCTCAATGGCAATGGGAATGTGAAGAACTTCAGTACTCGAGCCTGGGGCCAAATTTGTTGAAGCCTGAGCCGGATGGCCCAGGGATCGAATGTACTTGGCAAGTTTTATGGCTACCAGATTGACCTGCCGATAGGAGTCCATGATCTCCCGGTTGGAGCGCTGACTAGGCGTATGCAGCATCTCTTCTCGTTTCATTGGCCATGCTACTGAGATCGCATAGTGAAAATCAGGCGAGGAGTCCTGATAACAAAACTGAGGCCCCATCCTGGTGATACCTACTAGCTTCGCACCGAAGCCAACAGCCGCCTTTTTGATGAGAGCTGTGGCGCCTGAAGGGTCTGCAGGAGCTGTATTCCTTCTGGCGACAACCCCGACCCGGCCACTGTCCTGCCAAAAGATCTGTGCGATCTGTCGATGAATTGACGTGGGCTCCATCACCTGAAAATACCAATCCAGCTTTCCCCAGGCGCGCTTGTAGGAGTCGCCGAAAAAGACGTGGTCCGGCTGACGTCTCACGTCCTCTCCCAGACCATTAATGACGTTACCTGAAAGCGGTGGATGGCGGTAAGCGAATGGATAATCCGGTGACGGGTAGTCAACTTTCATGCGCGGAGCACGCTTTCGCTTGGGTCCGCTATTCGCCGTCAAGTCGGCCGCTTGAAATGCCAAGTGGGGAAAGGTCTGGCTTTGCGGGGGGCCAGGCATGTCGTCTAGCCAGATTGTCTCTCTGTTGTTGATTTTCTGCTGTTGCAGCCAGCGAAGCAAGGGGAAAAGGGTATGGGTTATGATCGCAACCAAGGCAGTGAAAGATTTATTCCTCAGGGTAATCAGTAGCAGCTCGCCGTAGTCACTCAATAGGCGCTGAAACGACTTTGGTGGCAGGAATTTGCGAATGCTCATTGCTTACCAACGGAGATGAAAATTCTTCTTGATTAGGCAGAAGGCTCCGCGGAGGCCCAGGCAGTCGCTACAGTAGTACGTAGATACCACTCTCAATCATGTCTGCCAACCGCGTCCAGTTCCAGCCAGGGATGTCGTTG
>JAWOBH010000128.1:0-5443 GCA_046498125.1 Prochlorococcaceae cyanobacterium
AGGCTGAAGCCGATCATGATGCCCACACCCCCCAGCCGCACCATCGGCCGGGTGTGCTGCTTGCGGGCATCGGGCTGGTCGGTGAGGCCCCAGTTCAACCCCAGGCGCCTCACCCGGGGAACCACCAGCGCCGTCAGGACCGTCGCCACCACAAAGGTCAGCAGGGCGGCCGCGTTGGGGCTGTAGGCGAGGGTCACGGCAACGGGCCGGGGGGATGGTGGGGGCCTGGGGCCGCCACCCTACGGGCAGGGGATGGGCGGCTCAGACCGGCTGCAGCTGGCGCTCGCCGGCGTAGAGGGGGAAGCGCTCACACAGGGCAGCCACCCGCTCGCGGCAGCGCTGCTCGATGGCGGCGTCTTCGGGGTTGAGCAGGCGGTCGGCGATCACATCGGCCACCTCGGCGAAGGCGGCCTGATCGAAGCCGCGGGTGGTGCAGGCGGCAGAGCCCAGGCGCAGGCCGCTGGTGACGAACGGCGATTCGGGATCGAAGGGCACGGTGTTCTTGTTGGCGGTGATGTGCACATCGCTCACCAGCAGGTCGGCCACCTTGCCGGTCATGCCGATGCTGCGCAGATCCAGCAGCACGATGTGGTTGTCGGTGCCGCCGCTCACCACGGCGATGCCCCGCTCCTGGATGCGGGCGGCCAGGGCCCGGGCGTTGGCCACCACCTGCTGGCTGTAGGCCTGGAAGGAGGGCTGCAGCGCCTCACCGAAGGCCACCGCCTTGGCGGCGATCACGTGCTCCAGCGGGCCGCCCTGGCTGCCGGGGAACACGGCCTTGTCGAACTGCCGGCCGAACTCGGCATCGCGGCAGAGGATCAGGCCGCCGCGGGGGCCGCGCAGGGTCTTGTGGGTGGTGGTGGTGACCACGTCGCACACGGGCACCGGATTGGGGTGCACGCCGGCGGCCACCAGGCCGGCGATGTGGGCCATGTCGGCCAGCAGGTAGGCGCCCACCTCATCGGCGATGGCGCGGAAGGCCGCAAAGTCGATGGTGCGGGGATAGGCCGAGTAGCCGCACACGATCAGCTTGGGCCTGTGCTCCAGGGCCAGCTGGCGGATGGTGTCGAAGTTGAGCTGCTGGGTGTCGGGGTCGACGCCGTAGTGCACGGCCTTGAACCACTTGCCGCTCACGTTCACCGGCGAACCGTGGGTGAGGTGGCCGCCGTGGCTCAGGTCCATGCCCAGGATCGTGTCGCCGGGCTGCAGCAGCGCCAGGAATACGGCGAAGTTGGCCTGGGCGCCGCTGTGGGGCTGCACGTTGGCCCAGGCGGCGCCGAAGAGCTCCTTGGCCCGCTCGATCGCCAGCTCCTCGATCGCGTCCACGTGCTCGCAGCCGCCGTAGTAGCGCTTGTGGGGCAGACCCTCGGCGTACTTGTTGGTGAGCACCGAGCCCTGGGCCTCCATCACGGCGCGGGAGGCGAAGTTCTCGGAGGCGATCAGCTCCAGGTGGCTCTGCTGACGCTCCAGTTCCTTGGCGATCAGGGCCGCGATGGCGGGGTCGCCTGCCGCCAGCGGCTGGTTGATTGCGGCGGCGGAATCGGCCATCAGTGCGCAGACGGTGTGCAACGGAATCGTAAGGAAGCGGGCGGCAGGATCCTGAACTGGATCAGCCGATCACCAACCGAAAACAGGCCTCGACGACAGCGCGCCGGGGTCGCCGAGGCCGAACGACACTGCAAAAAAATGGCCCCGGATTGCCGGGGCGGGAAAAACGCGCCTGGAGAGATTCGAACTCCCGACCCTCTGATCCGTAGTCAGATGCTCTAATCCGCTGAGCTACAAGCGCAGGTGCCCAGCCGTTCTGGCTGTTCACTCAGGCATTCTCAGCCCACAGGGTGCCCTTCCGTCAACTGCTGCCCGGGCCATGATCGGGGGAAGTTCCGCAGCACAGCGCCCCATGCCGATCCGCTGGTACGGCCCGGCCGATCCCACCGATCCCACCTACCGGCACTTCGAGCGGGTGGTGAACCTCACCCTGCACGCCGGCCTGTTCGCCGCCATCAACAGCGGCCTGTGGGTGGTGCAGGGCCTGCGCCAGCCCTGGGGCCACCTCAACTGGCTCACCCTGGGCTGGCTCACGGCCCTGCTGGTTCATGCCGGCGTCGTCATCGCCCTGCGTCCTGCCCGCGACCCGCAACCATGACCCTCACCTCCGCTGAACTCAACGAGCTGCGCGACGCCCTGGCGGATCGCCTCTACCTGCAGGTGGCCGGCTGGCATCTCTACCTGGGCGATGCGGGACTGGCCCAGGAGCTGGCCATCGAGTGTGCCGCCCGCCTCGACCAGGGCAACCGCGTGTGCGCCCGCCAGGCCCTTGAGGCGGTGCAGGTGCCGATCGGAGGCGGCAGCACCCGCCTGCCCATGGCACGGCTGATTCCGGCCGGCCAGCTGCGCGATCTGGAAGACGTCCTCGAGCCCTTCTGCTCCTGATCAGGAGCGCCCCAGCACGTGCTCAGAAGGGGCGCAGCCGTGGCAGCCGTCGCGTCACCAGGGCAATGACATCCCGGGCCTCGGGTACGCCGGCGGCGCCGGCGGCGCCGGCGTACACCAGCAGGCCGGCAGCGCTGCTCAGGCCGGTCTGCAGCAGGCGGCCCCAGAGCCCCGGCGGCCAGCCCACCGCGCTGGCCAGCACCCAGGCGATCCCGGCCGCCAGCACCGCCGAGAGCAGCAGCAGCAGGGTGTCCCTCCCCCAGACGCGCAGGGGCAGACCCCCCAGGCGCTGGCGCAGGGCCAGCAGCAGGCCGCCACAGGTGATCAGATTCACGGCCACGGTGGCCATCACCAGTCCGGCGGCACCGAAGTAGAGCGCCGGCAGCACCTGAGGGGTCCAGGGGGTGGGCCCGCCCACGAACATCCAGCAGAAGATGGCGTTGAGACCGATGCCCCCCAGCGACCAACGGAACGGGGTGACGCCATCCCCAAGGGCGTAGAACACCCGCACCAGCACATCCCGGGCCAGGTAGGCCGGCATGCCGATGCCATAGGCCATCAGCAGCTGGCCCACCAGGGTGGCGGCGCTGTCGTCGAAGGCGCCGCGCTCATAGATCAGCGCCACGATCGGCACCGCCAGGGCCACCATCAGCGCCCCCAGGGGCAGCATCGAAGCATTGGAGAGCATCAGCCCCTGGCGCACGCGCTGGATCAGTTCCGGCCGGTCCTGAGAGGCCGTGAGCCGGGCATAGAGGGGCAGCAAGGGCACCAGCAGGGCGTTGGAGATCAGGCCCAGCGGGGTCTGCACCAGCAGGTTGGCGTAGCCGAGGCCGGCCGCCGCCGCCGGGATCCCCGAAGCGAAGAACAGGGACACGAACACGTTGATCTGCAGCATCCCCGACGACAGGGTGGCCGGGCCCATCACCTGGAGCACCTCGCGCACGCCCGGATGGCGCCAGTCCCACACCAGCCGGAACTGCTGCAGGCCGCGGCGCATCAGCTCCGGCAGCTGGATCAGCCACTGCAACACCGCGCCCACCGTGGTGGTGCCGGCCAGCACCACCCCCCCCAGCAGAGCCTGCTGGGGCAGGGCGATCTCCGCACCCAGCTGCGACCAGAGCAGGGCCAGGCCCACGATCACCGAGAGGCTGGAGAGCATCGGACTCACCGAGGGCAGCCAGAACACGTCGGCGGCGTTGAGGGCCCCGAAGCCCAGGCCGATCAGGCCGGCGAACAGGGCCATGGGCGCCATCCAGCGGAGCTGGACCACGGCGATGGCATGCACCTCGGGCCCCAGACCGGGGCCCACCAGGCTGATCAGGGGATCGGCGGCCAGCAGCAGCAGCAGGGTCACCAGGATCAGGCCGGCCCCCACCAGGGTGTTGATCGCCGCCAGCACGTGGGCGCCCTCCTGGCGTGGACGCCGCGCCAGCACACTGACCATGGCGCTGTGGAAGGGACCGTTGATGCCACCCAGCAGGATCAGCAGGAAGCCCGGCAGCACGTAGGCGTAGTTGTAGGCGTCAAAGGCCGCTCCCACCCCGAAGGCGGCGGCGATCACCTGCTGGCGCACCAGACCGGCCACTTTGCTGAGGGCGGTGGCCGCGGCCACGATCAGGGCGATGCGACGCAGCGAAGGGGCCATGGCGGGTCCGGCGGGGCCGGTGGGGCGGGCCCGGAGCCCGCGGAGTCGAGCGGCAGTATGGCCGCCGCCCCCCGCGGCCCCCTGGGGCCCCAGCCGATGACGCTGCCGATCCTGGACGCAGGCCCGCTGGTGGAGGGGGTGCTGGTGCGGCGCTACAAGCGCTTCCTGGCCGATGTGGAGCTGCTCGAGCCCGGCCCCGACCAGGAGCCGGTGGGGTCCGTGGTCACCGCCCACTGCCCCAACACCGGTCCGATGACCGGGGTGCTGCATCCGGGCGGCCGGGTGCGGCTGCGCCACGCCCCGTCTCCGGCCCGCAAGCTGGCCTGGACCTGGGAGCAGGCCCAGGTGATCGGCTCAGGCGGCACCCCCACCTGGGTGGGCATCAACACGGCCCTGCCCAACCGCCTGGTGCGGGCCACGATCGAGGCCGGCTGCCTGGAGCCCTGGCTGGGGCCGATCGGAGCGATCCGGGCGGAGGTGCCCTACGGCCAGGCCCGCCGCAGCCGCATCGACCTGCTGCTCACCCCCGCCGCCGCGGCCGCCGATCCGCGGCCGATCTACGTGGAGGTGAAGAACACCACCTGGACCCGCGGCGACCTGGCCCTGTTCCCGGACACCGTGACGGAACGGGGCCAGAAGCACCTGGAGGAGCTCACGGCCCTGCTGCCCGAGGCCCGGGCGGTGCTGGTGCCCTGCCTGAGCCGCGAGGATGTGCGCCGCTTCGCCCCCGGCGATACGGCCGACCCGCGCTACGGCGAGCTTTTCCGCACCGCCCTGGCGGCAGGGGTGGAGGTGCTGCCCTGCATCTATCGCTTCGGGCGGGACACCGTGGACTGGCTGGGGCTGGCCGCCGTGGAACCCCGGGCCCCGGAGGTGGATCGCCAGGAGGCGGGGCGACACCCATAGAGTCTGTCCACCCCAAGCGGCGGCGACTGTGGATACCCGGGCCTTCAAGCGTTCCCTGCATCACTCCGACCGCTACAACCGCCGCGGCTTCGGTCTCGGCGATGAGGTGGCCAGCAGCCTGCAGACGGCCTACCAGAGCGACCTGGTGGCCAGCCTGCGCACCAATGGCTACGAGCTGCAGCGGGGCCGGCTCACGGTGCGCCTGGCTGAGGCCTTCGGTTTCTGCTGGGGGGTGGAGCGGGCGGTGGCCATGGCCTACGAAACCCGACGCCACTACCCAAGCGAGCGCATCTGGATCACCAACGAGATCATCCACAACCCCTCGGTGAACGACCACCTGCGCACGATGAATGTGCAGTTCATCCCGGTGGAGGGCGGCGTCAAGGACTTCTCGGAGGTGGAAAGCGGGGATGTGGTGATCCTTCCGGCCTTCGGGGCCACCGTGCAGGAGATGCAGCT
>JAWOBH010000134.1:0-3687 GCA_046498125.1 Prochlorococcaceae cyanobacterium
GCACGGGCCAGGAAGTGCTGGGTGCGGTTCTGTTCTGCCTGCTCAGCGCCTCGCTGCTGCTGCTGCCCCTGCTCGCCCTCGCCGTGGCGGGCAGCGACCGGGTGCTGCCCCTGCTGGAGGCGGGCAAGGGCTGGCTGTTCAGCCGCGGCGATCTGGTGGTGGCTCTTGTGAGCCTGGCCCTGGCCGGCTACCTGGGCTGGCAGGGAATCGAGGGCCTGCAGCTGGGTTTGCGGCTGCCCCTGGCGACCTGAGCGGCAATGTTGTCTGGGGCTGGGCTGGGGCTGGGGCGGTTCAGGCCTCGGCGAGCCAGTCGCGCCAAAGCTGCTGCTCGGCCCGGTTGCCCGGGCCGGCCACCAGGGCCACCGCCTGGCTGGCCCGGCTCACCGCCACATACACCAGCTGGCGGCGCAGCAGCTCGTCGCGGGGCCAGAACACATCGGCATCCACGAACACCTGGCCGAAGGTGCTGCCCTGGCTGCGGTGCACGGTGAGCACGGCGGCCGGGCCGAGGGCGGCGAAGGCATCGCGCACCAGAAAGAACTGGCGCCACAGCCCCCGGGCCGCGGCCTTGCCCTGCTCCCGGGCCAGGTCGCGGGCCTGGGCGCGCAGCCGCTCCAGCACGGCGTCGAGGCTCTGGCGGGGAAGGCTGCCGGCCGGTGGCAGCAGACGCAGGTTGAGCGCACTGTCGCCGGCCTGCACCGAGGCCGTGAGGGTGTCGATCAGGGGGGCATCGGCGACGCCGAAATCCGCCAGGTCGCAGCGCTCGGGGGTCACATCGCCCACCACCAGCTCCCGGTTGGAGCCCAGCACCATGTCCGGCTCCTCGGCGGCCTCCTCCCCTTCCCGGCAGGCGGGGGCCATCACGGCACTGCGGCTGATCAGCACCTCCCCGGGCAACACCGGCAGCTGGTCGGCCATGGCGCCGTGCAGGGCACGGCGGGCGATCGGCACCAGCTGCTCCAGGGAGCGGTTGGTGTAGCAGAGGATGCGGGCCAGGTCGGGGTTGTCGGTTTCGGCGCTGCGGCGCAAGGCGGCCTGGGCCTCCAGCAGCCAGGCCTGGCGATCCAGCAGGGCCACGCGGCCGGCGGCGGTGCGGACCGGCGGCAGCGGCGGCGGCCGCCGGCAGGGCAGGGCCTGCTCGCGGATCCCCTGGGCCAGGCGCAGCACCGGCCCCTGATGGCGCACCACCTGGCGCAGGGCCACCGTGCAGGCGCGGGCGAGGGCGAACACCGGACTCTCGGGCTCCCCCACCGGCGGCAGCTGGGCGGGATCGCCCACGAACACCAGCCGGGTGCGGAAGGGATGGGCGCAGCGCAGGGCGATCTCCAGCAGCTGGCTGTCCACCATCGAGGCCTCATCGATCAGCACCAGAGCCAGGTGCTCCAGGGCCGCGGCCGTCTGCTCACTCTCCTCGCAGCGCTCCAGATCGCCCTGGCGCCTGAGCCGCAGCCGCAGCAGCCGGTGGATGGTGGAGGGATACCAGGTGGGCACCAGGGCGGCCGCCTGCAGATGGCTGCGCAGCACCCCCACCGCCTTGTGGGTGGGGGCCACCACGGTCCAGCACAGGCCGGCGGCCTCAGCCTGGGCCAGAAAGCGCATCGACAGGAAGGTCTTGCCGGTGCCGGCATAGCCGCTGAGCACGAAGGGCACCCCGGCCTGCGGTTCCGCCAGCCAGGCGGCAAAGGCCGCGCAGGCGCTCTGCTGATCGGCGGTGAGAACCTCAGCCACGACCGCTCCCGGGCCGGGGCGACCTCGATCGCCGGTGCGGTGTCAAGCCAGCGGGGACAGCCAGCCCCACACCATCGCCAGGTGCAGCGGCGAACCCACCAGCACCAGCCCGGGCAGGGCCACGGCCGGACCCATCACGGCGCCGGCCAGCACCTCCAGCCGGGTGTGACCGAGGTTTTCCTTGAGCGGCGGCAGAGGCTCGCCGCTGACAGGAGCACCTGTGACAGCAGCTCCACTGACAGCAGCACCAGTGACAGCCGCGGGCAGACTGTTGACCCGGGCGGCGGTGAGGCCGGCGACCCGGCGCACGCCGGAGGCGTCGTAGAGCACCACAAAACACATGGCGGCCGCCAGGGCGAACAGGGGATCGGCGAAGCCCAGCCGCCAGCCCAGAGCCGCCGCTGTGCCGGTGAGCAGGGCTGAGTGGCTGGAGGGCATGCCGCCGGTTTCCACCAGCACGCGCGGATTCCAACGGCGGTGCAGGGCCAGCTCGATCACCAGCTTGGAGAGCTGGGCACTGCCGCAGGCGGCCAGTCCCCACCAGAGCACACCGTTGTCGAGCAGGGCCTGGAGGGGAGGCAGGGCGGCGGCAAGCGGCTCGGGGCTCATCGGTCGCGGCTGGTGATGTAGTCGGCCAGGGCCAGCAGCGGCGCTGTGGCATCACCAGCCGCCGCCGGGGATTCGGCAGCGTCAGCGGCGCCAAAGGGAGCCAGGGCGGCCTTGGCCTCGGCCACCAGCGCCTCCGCCCGCTGACGCGACGCCTCCAGGCCCAGCAGCTTCGGGTAGGTGGTCTTGTCGGCGGTGAGGTCCTTGCCCGCCGTCTTGCCCAGCACCTCGCTGCTGGCGGTCACGTCCAGGATGTCGTCGATGATCTGGAAGGCCAGACCGATGCCGCGGGCGTAGGTGCCCAGGGCCTGCAGCAGGGCCTCGCCGGCGCCGGCGATGTGGGCGCCGCAGAGCACACAGGCCCGCAGCAGGGCACCGGTCTTGTGCAGGTGGATGTATTCGAGTGTGTCGAGGTCGACGCTCTTGCCCTCGCACTCCAGGTCCACCACCTGGCCGCCCACCAGCCCCGGGGCGCCCGAGGCCAGCGACAGCTCCCCCACCACCGCCAGCAGGCGCTCGGCCGGCACCCCAGGAGTGCGCAGCGCCACCATCTCAAAGGCGCGGGTGAGCAGGGCATCGCCGGCCAGGATGGCGTTGGCCTCGCCGAACACCTTGTGGTTGGTGGGCCGGCCACGGCGCAGATCGTCGTTGTCCATGGCCGGCAGGTCGTCATGGATCAGCGACATGGTGTGCACCATCTCCAGGGCCACCGCCGTGGGCAGGGCCAGCTCGGCCTGGCCGCCGGCCAGCTCGCAGGCGGCCAGGCAGAGGATCGGCCGCAGCCGCTTGCCGCCGGCCAGCAGGGAGTAGCGCATCGCCTCGCGCAGCGACTCCGGCCGCTCCGGCGGCAGCGCCGCCTCCAGCGCCGCCTCCACCCTCTCGCGGGCCGTTTCGAGATAGGCCGAGAAATCGAATCCCTTGCCCGTGGTCGTCGCCACCGCTGCCATGGGGAAAGGCGTTGCTGCCGCCGATTCTCTCAGGCGGGAGTGAGCGGGCGGCGACGCTCAGGGGGATCACCGGATGAGCCCACCAGAATTCACACCACCAGATCGTCGAGGCCATGGGCCAGGCCATGGCGCCGGCACCAGGCCAGCACCGTGTTCACCAGCAGCATGGTCACGGTCATCGGCCCCACGCCCCCCGGCACCGGGGTGAGGGCCGCGGCGATCGGCTCCACCTCGGCGGCGCGCACATCCCCGCACAGGCCCCCCTCGGGCCGCCGGTGAATGCCCACATCCACCACCACCGCCCCCGGCCGCACATGCTCGGAGCCCACGATTCCAGGGCGGCCGGCGGCCACCACCAGCACCTCGGCCTGGCTGCAGAGACCGGCCAGATCGGCGCTGCGGGAAT
>JAWOBH010000139.1:0-3461 GCA_046498125.1 Prochlorococcaceae cyanobacterium
GCGTTCGCCATCGCGGCCACCCTCGCGTCGGGGGCCGGCCTGGGCCTGCTGCTGGGCCACCAGCTCGTCGAGCTTGCCCTCCTCCAGCAGCTGGGCGATGGTGCGCACCGAGAAGCCCAGCACGGCCACGGTGGAGCGCAGCCGGAAGGCCTCCTGAATGCTGCGGGCCGAGCGCATCTCGTTATCGCTCAGGCGGATGCGAAAGCCGCCGCCGTCGCGGTTTCCGGCGTTGCGCCCGCCCTGGGGCGCTGGCGTGGAGGACTCGTCAGCCATGGCGGCAGGCGCTGGATCAGGCGCAAGTGTGCCGCATCGTCCGGTGCGGGCTCGGCAGCCAGTGCAGCGCGTGCCGCTGGTCCCCATCCGGCCGCCGCAGCACCAGCAGCGGCAACCGTCGGTTGCCGCCAGGGCCCAGCCCCTGGCGGTACTCGCGCAGCAGGTCCAGGTAGTCCGCGAAGGTCCAGCCGCAGCAGTGCTGCTCCTGCTGCTGCCAGTGCCGGCGCTGGGCCTGCTGGCAGGCCTGGGCTCCGAATTCATGCCAGCACCTGAGCTGGGCGCTCCAGGGATCGCTGCCCTCCTGCCTCAGCTGGCGCCAGCGCAGCAGTTCGGGGGCCTCGGCGCTGGTGTCGGCCGGCACGGCGTCGGCCAGGGTGGCCACGGTCACGGCCTGGAGGCGCAACCAGCAACGCTCCAGCAGTACCACCGGCAGATCCCCATGCCAGCCGGCGGCCACGGCGAGCTGGTCACACCAGCCCTGCAGGCGCCGCTGCTGCACCGGGGTGAGGGCGGCCAGCAGCTCGGAGGTGGGGCTGCTCAGGGCAGGCTCAGCCATGGGGGTGGGACAGAGCGGTGGGCTGGCGGGCGTCATCCACCCGTTGATGAAGGCTATGGGGTTCCGGCCGCTCTGGGGCCGCGGGTTTTCTGTTGCCCCGGAGCAGCGGGCGCCGCCCTCCTCCCTGAGCTAAAGATGCTCAGTTCACGCCAGTGCGTTGACTTCCCCATCGTCACCGCCATCAGCAACGCCGTCACGGCCGCTCTCCGCCTCCCCGAGCCCAGGGCTGCCATCCTTGGCTGGGTTGGCCTGGCGCCGGCTCTGGCCCCTGGCCGCCGCCAGCGTGGCCGGTGGCCTTGCCCTCGATGGATTGGGGCGTCTCGCCCATGGCCCGCTGCTCTCCACCGCGGCTGCCGCGGCCGGCCTTGGCGCCCTGTGGTGGTGGCGGCCCTCAGGGGCGCGGCCGGCAGGACCCGCTCCCGCCGATGTGAGTGGCTGGCTGGAGCGGCTGGAGGCCCTGCAAGCCCGCTTCAGGGAGCTGGAGTCCGGCAGCAGCTCCGGCACGGCCGATCCGGGTCCGGCATGCAGCCAACGCCAGCTTGAGCTGGCCTGCCTGCGCAGCCGGTTGCAGCGCCCCGGTCTGGACCTGGCTGTGGTGGGCCATCCCCCCCGTGACCCGGCCTGGCGGGAGCAGCTGGCAGCGGCGCTGCGGGGGCCCGAACCGCTCACCCTGCACTGGGCCCGGCCACTGCCGGCCAGCAGCGAGCGCTGGCAGTGGCCCGAGCCGTTCGCCAGCTGCGACGCCCTGCTCTACTGCCTCTCCATCCCGCTGTTGGCCGCCGACCTGCGCTGGCTCGAAGCCATGCCCAAGGGCCAGCCGCTATGGCTGCTGCTGAACGTCGAGGGCCCAGGCGTGGCTGCCGCTGGGCCTGGCGACGGGGCCAGCGCCAGGGCCACGCTGCTGGCCCAGCTCGGCCTGGAGTCGCCGCCTCCGTTGCTCTGCTGGAAAGAGACGACCGATCTGGCGGGTGCCCTTCAGCCCCTGGCCCGGCTCTGCGCCCGGGACGCACCCCGCCTGCGCCGGCAGCGCCAGCTCCGCAGCCTGGAAACCCTGCACAGCCGCTGGCAGGCCGACCTGGAGCGGCTGCGCCGCGGCCACTTTCAGGCCCTGCAGCAGCGCACCCAGTGGCTGGTGGCCGCCGGGGTGGTGGCGGCCCCCCTGCCCAGCCTCGATCTGCTGGTGCTGGCGGTGGCCAATGGCCTGATGGTGAAGGAGATGGCCCGGCTCTGGGACTGCCCCTGGAGTGGCGAGCAACTGCGCGCCGTGGCCGTGGAGCTGGCCCGCGCCTCCCTGGCCCTGGGGGTGGTGGAGTGGAGCAGCCAGGCTCTGGCCGGAGCGGTGAAGTGGCATGGGGCCACCTGGCTGCTGGGCAGCGCCGTTCAGGCCCTCAGTGCCGCCTACCTCACCCGGGTGGTGGGCAGGGCCATGGCCGACAGCCTCGCCCGCTCGGTGGGGGTGACGGAGCCGGACCTGGAGCGGCTGCGGCGGGAGGCGCCGCTGCTGGTGGCCCGGGCCGCCGAGCGGGAGCGCATTGACTGGCCGGCTTTCCTGCGCCAGGGCCAGCAGTGGCTGGGGGAGCAGGCCCGCCTGGGCCAGGCGGGACGTCAATCTTCGCAACAATTCGCGTAAAGAAGAGCTAAGCGCTGGAACGTTTTTTTGCGTCTTCTCATCAAACACGTCGCTTTCCGTAGCGTTTGGACGCCACTCCCCGTGCCAGTGATCTTCAGCCATGCCTTCGGGCCATGCTCCTGGGCCTGTTGATGACTCCTGGTCGAGGGGTGCACCCGTTCTCATCCATGCCAACTGACAGTGCAGCTGACTCTGTTCAGCCGTTCAGGTCCACAACCATTCAGTTCCGCAGTGGGCACTGTCCTGCGTGGACTGGATTGGTCCAGTGACTGTTGTGTCGGTGACTTGTTGTTTCTGAGGATTTCTCCATGACCACTGCTGTACGCAGCGGCCGCTCCGGAAGCTGGGAAAGCTTCTGCCAGTGGATCACCTCCACCAACAACCGCATCTATGTGGGTTGGTTTGGTGTGCTGATGATCCCCTGCCTGCTGGCGGCCACCATCTGCTTCATCGTGGCGTTCATCGCCGCTCCCCCCGTCGACATCGACGGCATCCGTGAGCCCGTTGCCGGCTCCTTCCTCTACGGCAACAACATCATCTCCGGTGCTGTGGTGCCTTCGAGCAACGCCATCGGTCTGCACTTCTATCCCATCTGGGAAGCCGCGTCCCTCGATGAGTGGCTCTACAACGGCGGGCCCTATCAGCTGGTGGTGTTCCACTTCCTGATCGGAATCTCGGCCTACATGGGCCGCCAGTGGGAGCTCAGCTATCGCCTCGGCATGCGCCCCTGGATCTGCGTGGCCTACAGCGCCCCCCTGTCGGCCGCCTTCGCCGTGTTCCTCGTGTATCCCTTCGGTCAGGGCTCCTTCTCCGACGGCATGCCCCTCGGTATCTCGGGACGGGGGGACCCCCATCGTCGGCCTGCCACGCCTCGGGCGCAGCGAGGTCCGATGGGCTCGTGAGGAAGCCCGCCGCCCAGGACAGGTGCATCGTCGCGTAGGCCAACGGCAGCCAGCGCTGGGCGAGGGGGTCGAGGTCGCGGCCCTCGGCGGCCGAGACGGC
>JAWOBH010000236.1:0-9578 GCA_046498125.1 Prochlorococcaceae cyanobacterium
AGCTGCAGGTGCAGCGCCTGGCCCGCCGCCTGGAGGACCGCAAGCTGGGCCTGGCCCTCAACGCCGACGCCCTCGACTGGCTGGCCGGCGTGGGCTACGACCCGGTGTATGGCGCCCGGCCGCTCAAGCGCGCCATCCAGCGCGAACTGGAGACGCCGATCGCCAAGGGCATCCTGGCTGGCACCTTCACACCTGATCACACGATCACGGTGGATGTGGAGACGGAAGGCGAGGCGCGCCGCCTGCGCTTCCAGCAGACCGACCCGGCCAAGCTGCCGGTGCTGGTGTGAAGCCCTGAGCAAGCGGGCCTGAACACGTGGTCAAGAAAAAACCCCCTGCAAGTGCAGGGGGTGGAGCTGATGATCTGGAGAGCCTCAGTCCAGATAGTCGTCGTCGTCGATAGAAGGATCTTCGGACTCGAGGTAAGCCCCAACATCGAGGGAGTCGGAAATGGATTCCATTGCGTCACCGTCAATGAGGTTGATGCTGATGTAGGTATTGGAGTCAGAGTCACCCCCAAAGGTCACCATGTCAGCCTCTTCAAGTTCATCCCAAAGGTCTTTACCCAAACCGATGGAATGAGGAGAGCCAAAAACGATGTTGGCAGAGAAGCTGATGAGTCGAGAAAAATCGAAGCTGGCTCCTTCGGGTGTAATTTCACCCGAAATTATTGTGCTATCGATGAACTCGAAAGACCCGTAGTCAAAGGAGCCGGAGCTAAAGAGTTCCTCTCCTAATTCCTTAATCTGCGAAATAGGATTTTCAGCAGGTGAATCGAGAAGGTCAAAAACAGACCCTCCAAGGCCTAAGGTTCCAGCCATTTTTTAGAAATTCGAAGTTGAGTGTGTCGGGAAGACGGGTTGTGGTTGGGTTGTGCCGAGGGAGATGGAGGGTAAAGGCGCTTCAGCCCCTTTAACCAGGTTGAGGGAGATGGCTACAGAGTTGAAATTGCCAGTGAGAAGGGGAGAGCCTTGCCATCGGCCTAACCTTATCAGCACTCAGCGAGTTGAGGCAGCAACGCGATGGCCTCGGCGAGTGACACGGATACCGAAACGCTCAGATCCTGGGGACCAGTTGTAGCACTGAACACTTGACACGCATGTGAAGCCGCACAATCTCCACCCCAAAAGCCATTTCCTGGTAGCGGAAATCACTTGCGACCACCACCCAAGGCCCTGAAAATAGCCCGGACCTATATGTTGAGGAGTTTACATCAGTATAACTTATCAATAAGGATTGCCCTCCTGGCTGGCGCAAAGCAATGGTGAATTGCTGACGGTCTCACCTTGAACAGCTACCGTCTCACCGGAACGGAGTGCGGATGGATCTCAAGGGGATTCTGGGCGAAGCGCACCAGCGAGCCGGCCAGAACGATTGGCTCGGTGCGGCGGCTGCCTATGCGGCCGCTTCAGTGATCAACCCCGGAGATCACCGCTTGATCGCCAATCAGGGCTACGCACTCTGGATCGAGGACCTTGCCGAGGCCGCTGAACAGTGTTATCGACGTGCGTTGCGGCTTGATTCCAAGTGCTCCGTAGCACTTTGCGGCCTGGCGCACTGCTTGCGGGACCAGAACAGATTCGAGGAGGCCAGCGGGCTCTACCGTGTTGCCGGTGGGGATGAAGCCAACTGGGGGCTCAGCCAGGTATTGATCGGGCTGGAACAGTACCCAGAGGCCTACGCACGCAGCGAGGCGAGACTGCGGTTGAGCAGTTGGGACGCCCACCTGTCCCCCCCTTACTGGGGAGGGATGCCCTTGCGGGAATCGCCTGCGGAGAAGGACCTGTTCGTGTGGAGTGAGCAGGGTCTTGGTGACACCTTCCAATACCTCCGCTGGATCCCAGCCCTGAACCGAGAGCGACAAGCGAAAGCCAGCGTGAAGGGAGTCCCTGCTGGGGAACTCACCCTGTTAATGCCGAAGTGTCTGGTGGGAATCCTGCGTGAAGGACTGGCCTGGATGGACCAACCTCCACTGGTGATGGCAATGGACGAGGTGACCCTGGAGGCGGATGCCTGTCACGGCCCATTGATGAGCCTTCCCCATGAGCTTGGTGGGGCGCCAAACCCTCAGCATCCAGCGGGGCCAATCCTGCGTTCACCGCTGTGGGGCGGGATAGAAGCGGTGCCGGTGATTCGTCCCGATCCTCCCAACCGCCGCACAGGTCCCGTGGTTGGCATCGTCTGGGCAACGGGCCTCAAGCTCGCCACCCCCTTCACGCGCCGTGAGTACCTTCGGCGCAGCCTTCCCCCACGGGTGCTCTGGAGGCTGCTGGATGGGCTGATGCAGGGCGGAGCCCACGTTGTGCCCCTGCAGTTCGGCAGCGATACGGAGATTCCGGCGACCGTGGGAATCGAGCTGGATCCCCCACCAATACCGATCAATGCTTTCACCAACGTGGCCAGACTGGTGGCCCAGATGGATGTGGTGATCACAGTGGACACCGCCATGGCTCACCTGGTGGGCTCCATGGGCGCACCCGGCTGGATCCTGCTTCCCTGGGGGGCCGATCCGCGATGGTTGCGGGATCGAAGCAGCAGCCCGTGGTACCCATCGCTGACGCTCTATCGCCAGCCTGAGGCTGGCGACTGGAGTGGAGCAATCGATCAGGTTCTGAGAGATTTCAATGGCCGCTTCTCAGCAGGTAGCAGCTGAGGATCCAGTTGCACCAGGTGTCCACGCAGTGATCACGTGCGTAGCGGTGCTCCACGGTGCGTCGGGCTGCCTGCCCAAGGCGCGCCTGGCCAGAACGACCACACAACGCCTGATCGAGCCCCGTAGCGATGGCGTCGAGATCATGGAGGGGAACCAACAGGCCGTTGTGGCCATCCCGGATCACCTCGCGAACCGGGGCTGTGTCGGACGCCACAACGGTGGCGCCACAGGCCATGGCTTCCAGCAGGCTCCAGGACAGCACATAGGGATGGGAAAGATAGGCGTGCACAGCGCTCACTTGCAGAAGAGCGGTGAGCTGGGCGCGAGCGAGCAAGCCCAGGAAGTGAACTCTGCTCAGATCGAGGCGATCGCCGAGTTCCTCGAGCAGGGCACCCCGATAGCCGCCGGGATGGGGGCTCGTCGGGTCGTAGCTGGATCGATCACCACCCACCACAACCACCTGGAGATCGGGATGGGCTGATTGCACGGCAGGCAGAGCTCGCAAGAACCGGCCGATCCCCCGCAGGGGTTCCAGGCTTCGGCTCACGAAGGTGAGCACAGGGTCACCATGGGACAGCTGCAGGCCAGGCGTGAGCCTCAGACGGCGATCGGGATCGGGATAGAGCGTGTGGGTGTCGACCCCCTCATGGATCACCTGAAGGCGATGGCGCCAGGGGCCGGGGAAGCTGTCGCGCTGGTAGAGGGTAGGGGTGACCCCGACATCTGCATCCGCCAGTGCCGCCAACGCCATCAGGTTCTGGCTGCGCAGGAGCTGCAGCCTGGCCACTGTTGGAGGTGAGGCGTCGGGGTCATCGAACGACAGCAGTGCCGAACTGCCGAAAAGCTCCGGGTAGGCGATCAGCAAAGCCTGGGGCCAGACATCCCGGAGGTACAGGCCCTCTCCCCAGCCGCTGTGGAACACCACCACATCGGGCAGCCAGCCGCTGGCGGTGAGGCGGCGAGCCGTTTGCGCCACCCTATCGGCCCGGATCAGGCTGGCTTCAAGCACACGATCAGATACCCCATCAGGGATCTGAGCGGGATGAGGGGCGGGGTAGGTGTGGACCTGGCAGGTGGAGAGGTCTGGCCACAGCGCCAGCTGGCTGGGAACGGCCTGGCTGGCAATGGCGTGCACAGCGTGTCCGCGCCGGATGAGACCTGCCGCCACGGCACCGAACTGGGCCGGAAAGGCCTGATGCACAAACACGATGTTCATGGACGGTCGGCAGCTGAAGCGACAAAGGGGGCTGATTCGATGCGCTTAAAGTTGGTTGAGTCTGAGAGCAAGCTCGGTCCATGCCATTTTTCCGCCGTCTGCTGGGAATCGCGCCACGAACTGAGCAGGAGCCTGAGACCACTCCCCCTGTGGGATCGGGGCCTCAGCGCTCTGCCATCGAAACACAACAACCCAACGCCGCAGCGGGAACTGCGAGCCGGCTGGTGAGCACGGCTCCCCAGGTCAGTGACCCATTACCCTTTGAGGCCACCCCTTGGGCGGTGCAGCGGTTGCGACTGATCTTTGAGCAGATCACCCAGTCCCCCAACCAACAGGCTCTGCAGGATGCCCAGGCTGCCCGGCTGTGCTTCACGCGATTCTGGTTGAGTGCCCCGGTCGATCACCTGGAGGTGCTCTACCGAGGTCCGATCGGTGAGGCCTACAGACTGATGCTGCGTGGTGTGTTGCCGGCACTGCCCCTGAGCGCAGAGGATGAGCGCTGGAAAAAGGGGCTCAGCCAGAGGCTGCAGAAGGGATTCGGGGGCTACGAGACAACAAACTTGTTGCTCGCGGTGATGCCGTTCTTCGACCTCAACACGATGAAGGTTGCGGATCCTCTCCGTCAGATCCCGGAGTGGCTGCTCAACGATTACGCCGAACGTTGCGACCCGATGTTGCTCGAGCAACTGCGAGCCCGTCAGGGCAGCGTTGGGCAGAGTACTCCTCAACTGAACCCATCCAACAAAAACGGAACCCTCCCGGCAGGCTCCTCACCAGCGCTGCAACGAGGATTGCCCTTGTTCTGGGAGCAGGGCGGCAAGGAAGCCCTGAATCAAATCACGGATCCTGAGTTTCTGGGCCGCATGAGTGGAATCATCAATCTGTATGCAATCGATCCCAAGGACAATGAGCTCAAGGGAGAGCTGGCTAGATTGAGACGAATGGTGGCACAGGTATGGCTCGACCTGGAGACTGAGCAAGTTCAGTCTCTTTATCGCACCCCTTTTGGACAACTGACGCAGAATCTGGTCGGTTCAGGATTTTATAAAGAGCCACTCAGCGACCAGGAACGCAACGCGCGAGCTGAACTGGGGCAGATCCTTGCAGAAATGCGTCACCCCAAAGCAGTGAATGCACTGATTGCGGCCTTACTCTACTACCCGCCAAGCAAAGTGAATTTAAGAGGCGGTGAAAAGTTGATACCGGGATGGTTACTGCAGGAAATCACGGCCTTGCAGAACCGAATGATGGCATCGTAAACACCACCTAAACACCACCACGGGAGTTCAGCGATGGTATTCACTCCATACAAGCCAGTAGGCCAGGAAACCCAAAGCTGGTATGAGCAGCAGCGGTGCGATCGCCAGAAATCCGATGCTGATGGAGGTGGACATCAAAACCACCACGCAGATCGCTAGATACAAGGCCACCAGTAAGCCCAAACGGAAACCACGGGAGCTGATGCGCGACCAGCTACGGTGAAGACATCGCTGGAGCCATGCTTGGCGGCGGCGTGCCGCTGGCAGAAAGTGAACCCAATCCCTATCTCTGGAAGCAGAATGTCTGGAAGCAGAATGCTGCCGTGGGAATGCCATCAGCGCACCCGACGCAGTTCCTGCTGCCGATCATTGAAAAAGCGGGTGATGAAAGCAAAAACTGTCCGCTCGCGCATATGGATATCGGCAGTCAACGCCATGCCTGGCTTTAGGGTTACGCTGCCTTCACTCAGCCTGGGCGGCAGCTCACTTTCAAGCAGAACAGTGGCCGGGTAATGGAGCCCTGGCGCATCGGTGCGGAGATTCTCAGCCATCTCCTCAGTGGTGAGGGCATCGGTGCCGATCAGATCAATGCGGCCAGGGATCGCACCATAATCGCTGGAGGGGAAGGTTGCGAGGGAAATGTCAGCCCTCTGCCCAGGGGAAACGTAGCCAATAGCATCGTTAGGGATATATACGCGGGCAATAAGACTATCGTTCGGGACCACACGCAGGAGGACTCGGGTGGACTCAACAACCGATCCCTTGCTTACGTCGATATCGAATACGGTGCCATCGGAGGGTGCATTGAGAACCCCATATTGTAACTGCAGCCGAGCCTGGCTGATCTGATTATCGAGGTCGGAAATCTGGCGCAGATTGGCTTCAATACGCCCACGCAACTCAGCGCTCGGAGCTGCCTCCACATTGATCCTGGAAGCGCGTAAGCTCGCCGCAGTGCGTTCCTCTGCAGCCAAAGATGTAGCAATTTCATTGGCCCTGTTTCTGGCATCCAGCGCCTGCACCTCGCTCACAGCTCCCTCGGCTGAAAGGCTTTCATAGCGCTCAGCGATGTTGTTGGCCGTCGTCAATGATCGGCTCAGGCCAGAGATGCGGGCTTCACTTGCACGTAGTTGTTCATCGGCCATGGTGCGGCTGGAGTTGAGCTCAGCGGCCTGGCTTCCGAGTTGGAGACGCTGGTTGGCGGTGAGTCCGGAAGCGGGACGATCCCCCAGGGAGGCCGAGAGAATCTGATTTTCATTGATCAGGCGTTGCCGGATGGTCTCGGCAGTGGCGAGGCGGCTGCGGGCGTCACTCAGATCGAATCGCACCAGCACATCGCCACGTCGAACCAACTGTCCCTCCTCCACGAGCACCTCTTCGATCACACCGGGCACCGGGGCCTGCAGCTGGCGCACGGAACTACCGGGTTCGAGCTTCCCCTGCACCGCCACGGTTTCGCCCAAGGGCGCCACCGCGGCCCAGACTGCGGTAACTCCGAGCCCGCCGATCACCGTCCAGGCAATCACACTGGAGGCACGGCGACTGCGGCGTAGCAGCACGGGCTGATTGAACTGCCATTCCGGCGTGGGCTCGAGGCTGCTGCTGGCCTGAGCCAGGTTGCTGGAATTGGGCACCAACGCGGTGCTGGAAGCGGCGGCGAGGAACGGATTGGCCTCTGAGTTGTGGGAGCCGTTGCTGGGTTCAGCTTGGGGAGCGAGGGGATCGCCAACGAGATTGACGCGCACGGGAACCACGGGCTGCTGAGCGGCAGGTGTGCCACCGTGCTGGCCAGGCCCAGATCGGCTGGAGCGGCGGAAAGGGCGTCGCAGCCAACCAACTGTGCGTTCGTAGACGTGGATCAGAGACATGGGCTGTTCACTCTGCATCACAACACTCCTTCCTGGGTCTGGCTGGAATAGAGGGCGTAGTACCAGCCCTGGCGCTGCATCAGTTCCCGGTGCGTGCCCGTTTCCATCACAGCCCCCTGGTCCATCAGCACGATGGTGTCGGCCGTCTGAACGGTTGACAAGCGGTGGGTGATGAAGAACACGGTGCGACCACGGAAGGCTTCGAACAGGTTCATGCACACCTGCCGCTCGGTGCGTGCATCAAGGGCGCTGGTTGCCTCGTCGAGGATCAAGATGCGGGGATTCTGCAGCACGGCGCGGGCCAGGGCCAGCCGCTGACGCTGGCCTCCAGAAAGCCCGGCACCACGTTCACCCACATCGGAGTTGTAGCCCTTGGGCAGGTCCATGATGAAGTCGTGGGCACAGGCAATGCGGGCGGCGCGCATCAGTTCTTCGGCGGTGGCGTCGGGCTTCACCAGCAATAGATTCTCGCGTACGGTGCCATCAAAGAGCACGCTGTCCTGGGGAACCACACCAATCTGCCGACGCAGGGAATAGAGCTCCACCTTGCTGATGTCGAGGTCGTCGATCAACACTTTGCCCTCAAGGGGGCGGTAGAAGCGGGGCAGCAGCTTGAGCAGGGTGCTCTTGCCGCTGCCGCTGCCGCCCACCAAACCCACGAAGGATCCGGCGGGAACCTCCAGATTCACCCCACGGAGTACGAGCGGGCCGGAATCTGAGAACCGGAAGGTGATGTCCTGGAACTGTACCCGTCCCACAAGGGGGGGCATGGGGATGTTGAGCGACTCCGCTTCGCTCTGCTCGGTTGTGCGATCCACTACGTCGGCCATCATGCGCAGGGAGGCGCTGGTTTGCTGGAACGACAGCCAGGTATCGGTGAGCCGCACCAGGGGCTGAGTGATCTTCGAAGAGAGGATGCGGAAGGCGATCATGGTGCCAAAGGTGATGACATTGGTCATCGCCAGGTAGATGCCCACACCGATGATCAACAAACTGTTGAGCTCGTTGATGAAGGCGGAGAGGTTGCTGATCGTTTCGCGGCTGATACGAAACTTGAAATCCTCACCGATGAAGCGGGAATAGCGATTCTGAAATTCCCAGCGGGTTTTGAGCTCAGCATTCTGGGATTTGATGGTTTGGATCCCGGTGATCGATTCGGTGAGATAGGAGTATGTGGCCACCGACGCCGCGAGCTTCCGCTTGATCTGGCTTCGCACCAGAGGGCTGGTGACCAGGGTGAGGCCCAGCGTGAGGGGCAGGGTGGAGAGAGCCACCAGCGTGAGCGGGATGCTCATGCTGAAGAGCACAAAGAGATAGAGAAAGCTGAAGGCTACATCCACCACCAGGATCAGGCCGGTTCCCAGCAGGAAATCGCGCAGGCTATCGAGCTGGTTGAAGTAGAACATCACCTGGCCCACAGGTCGGCTGTCGAAGAAGCCCTGGGGAAGCCGAACCATGTGGTCGAGGATGGTGGTTTTGGCGGCCTGGTCGATGCGATTGGTGGTGTCGGTGAGGATGTAGCTGCGCAGGGTTTTCAAGACTGCCGCCACAAGGGCGGCCAGCACCAAAATCGAGCTGATGCTGAGCAGGGCATTGAGGTTGTTCTGCCGCATCACGGCGTCGATCAACACCCGGAAGCCCAGGGGTGTGGCCAGTCCGAGCACGTTCACCGCGGCGGAGAGCAGCACCACCTCCACGATCTGGCGGCGGTGCACTCGCACAAAGGGCCAGAACCAGCTCCAGCTGAAGCGCTGCTCCTTGGCATCAGGCTTGCGCTCCAGCAGCAGCAGCTCCAGGCTGGACGGCTCGTCGGTGGCGGCCTCGTCGACCAGGGCAGAGGCGGGTAGCTCCAGGGGGCCCAGCTCCGGCTCGAGCAGCCGCAGCTTGCCGTCGTCGTTGACGCCCTCCAGGATCGCGAAGTGGCCCTGGCCGCACACCACGGCCGGAGTGGCCACCCGCTGCAGACGATCCAGGGGCAGCTTGGAGAGCACAACCCGCATCCCGATGGCATCGAGCAGCTGGCCCAGATTGATGAGATTGAGCTGCTGCTGGCGCTGCAGAACGGCGTTCACCTGATCGATCAGGGCATCGCGGTTCACCGGCAGGCCGAAATATCGGGCCAGGGCCAGGCAGATGGCGATCGGGCCATCGCGGGGGCCGGTGGCCCTGGGAAGGCGGAGCTCAGCGCCCCGACCTTCCGCACGTGGTGCCGGCTGGGCGGCGGAGAGGGCGTAGCTGCCAGGGCTGGGCGGCTGGGCCGGGGCGGCAGCCGATGGCACAGGAGCCTCAGGCGGCGTCGGCGAGGGGGCTGGGGCCGCCAGCGAGGCGGGCTCGGGAGCAACGGCGCTGCCCACGCTCAGGGGTGGAAGGTCGTCATCCCGGGCAGAGGCGACTGCGCTCGTGAGGGGTGGCAGACCCACGAGCCTCAACCAGGGGCTCTGTCCTTATCGGCATTAAACCCGTACAATACATTGGGTTGTTTTTCCACCAACTCCGTTGCCCTTTGTTGTATTCTACTCCGCAGTCCTTTAAGTTTGGACATTGCATCGGTATGTTTTTTTCTCAGGTCTATGGATGTATCT
>JAWOBH010000262.1:0-4163 GCA_046498125.1 Prochlorococcaceae cyanobacterium
GCCACCACCTGGTATGACAACCAGCAGCGCCGCCGCAACTCCCCCTTCTTTCGCCGGCTCGATCGCTCCTTCAAGTTCCGGATGCTGATCGCCGCGGCCTGCTCCTTCGCGCTGCTGTCGCTGGTGAGGCAGTCGGGTTCGAGGCGGGAGGTATGGCAGTGCTCGAAGCGGTTTACCGCAGAGAGCAGCGCGAAGGAGCAGGCCGCAGCGATCAGCACCCGGAACTTGAAGGAGCGATCGATCCGGCGAAAGAAGGGGGAGTTGGGGCGGCGCTGGTGGTTGTCATACCAGGTGGTGGCTGGTTTCGTTGGCATGGCGTGGGGGCGGGCCGGGTTCATGCGGCCCAGATCGCTGCCGGCTCCAGGCTCACAAGGAAGCCACTGGAGCTGTCGAACGCGTTGTTTCGAGCGCCGGTTCCGCTGCCGGTGGGGGTGATGGCGAGGGTCATCAGACCCGCACAGCAGGTGATATCACGCTAGCCGAAGGCTTCTCCGCAGGAGTAGGCCATCCCAGCAGCAGGCGCTGGTGGCGCCATCGGGATGAGGGGCCATGGCCCTGGCGGGGGCAGCCAGCGCTGAATCGGCCATCATCCAATGGCACAACCAGCAGACGAGCGAACCAGCAGAGGACAAGCTGACCCGCGGTAGTCGCCGCGTCAGACAGCCTGAAGCTCTATCGGCAACAAACTCCTAGAAGCTGTCTGCCAGTCCGGGGATGTTGAACACTTTCTTGCCCCCGAAGTCGCTGTCTCCCCAGGTCACAACGCGTCCATCGGATCGGATCGCGGCCATGGCGGCAAAATTGGCCTGAAGATCAACGACGTTACCGTTCAGAAGCGGCTTGATGTCCTGCGGCGGTCTGCCGCCAAAGTCTGTCCTGCCCCAGGAGATCACCCGCCCCTTGTTGGTGAGAGCGGCAAAGGCTTCCGAGCTTGAAACAACCTTGCGAATGCGCTCGCCACTGGGAATCGGGGTGACCCCTTCGGCCTCCTTGGAGCCCCAGGTGACGATCCTGTTCCTGCCGATCGCTGAGAATGCAAAGTTGCTGGCGTGGATCGAGCGAACTCCGGTGATCCTGTCTGCAAGCCCTTTCGAGATCTTGCCACCAGACGACTGATCTCCCCAGGTGATGATATCGCCGTTCTTCTTGAGGGCTGCAAAGGCTGATTCTGTTGCGGAAATCGACTTCACATCCTGGTTGAGCAGATTCTGGACCCTTTCCGGCGGACGCCCGCCCATGGCTTCGGATCCCCAGGTCAACACCTTGCCATTCCTGGTGAGAGATGCAAATGCGGTGGCCGTGGAGGTGATGCTCCGCACCTTGCCGCGCAATTGATTCTGAGTCTCCTTGTTGATCAGGCCGCCAAAGTCTTTGCTGCCCCAGGCGGTAACGCCTCCGGATCTGGTGATTGCTGCAAAAGCATAGCGATTGGCAACGATGCTGCTGATCCTGTCCTTGATCTGGCGGCTGTTTCCGCCAAACGAATCATTGGGCCAGGTGACGATCCGACCGTTCCTTTTCAGGGCTGCAAAGGCGTTTTCGGTGGAGTAGATGCCAATCGCGTTGCTGCCGATCTGTTTTTGGATGTCTGCCGGAGTTTTCTCGCGGGTCTTGTCGAGCTGACCGCCCGATGTGTCTCTGCCCCAGGCAATCACAGTGCCGTCCGCCCTTAGCCCCGCAAAGGCGTTTCCCGTTGAAAAGACTCTTTTGACGCGGGTTCCAAGGCTGGATGGGTTGTAGCTGAAGTTGCCACCAAAGTCTGCGCTTCCCCAGCTCCTCACCCTGCCATCCCGATACACGGCGGCGAAGGCACCTCCGTTGGGCACGATCGCCTTGACTCTGGAGCTTTCAGGGGCCGGTGCCCCTCTGCCGCCGTAGAAGGGGTGGCCGAAGCTGGATACAGATCCTTCCTTGCTGATCACCGCAAATGCCCACAGATTCGGCATTTCCTGGCTGTTCTGTTGCCGATTCAGCAAGAAGGGCATTTTTTTGAGTGATGCTATTGTGATCTATGGCATGGCGCCGTGTGGGCTGCCCGTCTCGCGGGGCTGATTGAAATGTGCTGTAACGGCGTCATTTTTCAGGCGGTTGGTCACTGTGCGTTTCAGCCGATCGTTCCGCTGCGCGGACACCGCAGGATCTTCGGATCCCGCCAGGGGTCACCGCTTACCGGTTGGCGAAGGACATTGCTGTGCCCCAGACGCGCATCTGGGCAATCCTGAAGGGCAAGCGGGCAATCACTGCGGATACCGACCTGCGGCTCTGCCGGTTCTTCGGGCTGAGCGAGGGGTACTGGCTGCGGGCCCAGGCGGCCCATGACCTCGAGATCCAGCGCAGGGCCATCGCCGAGCAGCTGGAACACATCAATCCCTACACGGCTGCCTGCGTTTGACACTGCCTCTGGCCTGCAGGGCCGGCATCTGCTGTTTTTTGACCAACCGAGATCTGTACAGCCTGTACAGGTTGCGGAAATCGCCGGCTACACCGCCACCGGAAGCTGGGCCTTGAACGGCTCGGCCAGCAGCCTGGCCAGCCCCGCAGGGTTGCGGATGTCCCTGAGCGTGGGGTGGCGGAACAGGATCGCGCCGGTGTCGGCATCCAGCAGCCGCTCCATGCCTTCCAGCTGGGTGCTCAGGTGTTGGGATTGATGCATCGGTTGCTCATGTCTTGCGCAGGATCAGCAGGGAGGTGGTCGGTTCTGCAATGAAGGATTCGATGGTGGAGCAATCCCTGAGAATGCACTGCAGGATCTTGGCCGTGCTCGTGTTGCCGACCAGGAGCCAGACCACCTTGGGTGGCGAACCATGAAGGAGGCTTAAGCCTTTGAAATCGTCATCCTTGGTGACAACTGTGAATCCTGTCTTGCCGGCGAGTGCCCAGATCTTCTGATCGGAAGCCCCCTTCAGCCCTAAGTCTCGGACATGAGCGCTGCCAGGGAATGCATCGGATAGTGCTGCCGCGAGCCTTGGGCTGAGATTTTCATCGAAAAGCAACCGCCCTGCCATCACCAGTCAGGAAGCTGCGGGGCTCAGGCCACGGTGAGTTCGCTGAGGCGCTTCTCGCGATCTGCCGCGTAGCGCAGAACGGCCTGGATGTGTTTGGCTTGCAGATCGGGGAAATCAGCGAGAAGTTCGTCCGGGCTCATGCCACTGGCGAGGTACTCCAGAACATCCGAAACCGTGATGCGCGTTCCGGCTACGCATGGCTTGCCGCTGCGTACCCCTGGGGTGCAGGTGATCAGGGTGCTGGGCTGGCTTGTCATGCTCGGCGGCTGGCGGGGGAATCCAGTAGCTGCATTCTGCCGTGCCATTCCCGAATGGCCGTGCTACCGCCCCGCCCACCCCTCACCCGATCCGCTCCCCCCCGAAGTAGGGCACCAGGGCGGCGGGGAGCTGCACGGAGCCGTCGGGTTGCTGGCCGTTTTCGAGCAGGGCGGCCATGGTGCGGCCCACGGCCAGGCCGGAGCCGTTGAGGGTGTGCACGAGCTGGGTGCCCTTGCTGTCGGGGTCCTTGAAGCGGATGGCGGCGCGGCGGGCCTGGAAGTCGCCGCAGGTGGAGCAGCTGGAGATCTCGCGATAGGCGCCGGCACCGGGGAGCCACACCTCCAGGTCGTAGGTGCGGGCGGCGGAGAAGCCGAGGTCGCCGGTGCAGAGCTCGATGCGGCGGTAGGGCAGCTCGAGGGTTTCGAGGATGGCTTCGGCGTGGCGAGTGAGCTGCTCGTGGGCCTCGGCGGAGGCTTCCGGGCGGGTGAACCAGTAGAGCTCCACCTTGTTGAACTGGTGCAGGCGGATCAGACCGCGGGTGTCGCGGCCGTAGGAGCCGGCCTCGCGGCGGAAGCAGGGGGTGTAGGCGCAGTAGCGCAGGGGCAGCTGCTCTGCGGCGAGCACCTCGTCGCGGTGCAGGGAGGTGAGCGGCACCTCGGCGGTGGGGGTGAGCCAGAGATCGTCGTCGGCGCAGCGGAAGCTCTCCTCGGCGAACTTGGGCAGCTGGCCCGAACCGGTGAGGCTGGCGGTGTTCACCAGGATCGGCGGCAGCACCTCGGTGTAGCCGCGGGCGGTGTGCTGATCGAGCATGAAGCTGATCAGGGCGCGCTCGAGGCGGGCGCCGGCGCCGAGCAGGGTGATGAAACGGCTCTGGCAGATCGGCGAACGCCTCGGCCTCTG
>JAWOBH010000011.1:0-3597 GCA_046498125.1 Prochlorococcaceae cyanobacterium
CTGCTGCCGTTCGGCCAGCAGCCGGCCCCAGAGCGTGAGCAGCAGCCGGTGTTCGCGGGTGAGGTGGCGGCCCTGGCGGCCCATCACAGGGCGGTAGGCGTGTTCCCCCCACACGCTCGGCCCCACCACCCGCTCCAGCAGGGCCGGATGGGCTTGCACGGCCAGCCCGCCGGGGCCCTGGCCGTGCAGCCGCAGACCGACCACCCCGGGCGCCGCGGCGGCACAGGCCGCCTCGCCGCGGCCGGGCTTCTGGGGCAACAGGCTCTGGAAGCTGGCCAGCTGGTCGCTGAGGGCCAGGGCGCGATGGGCGGACCAGAGGCGCCGGGCCGGGTCGCCGTGACGGTCGAGCCAGGCCCGGCGCTTGCAGCGCAGCCAACTGCGCAGCAGCCGGTCGGTGATCACCTGCTCGGGCATGGCTGCACGCTAGGCAGCCAGGGCCTGGGCCCCGGGCAGGGTCTTGACCGTGGGCATCTTGGCCAGGGGCAGCGAAGTTCGGGCAAGCTGGCGGCCGTAGTGTCCCGCCGCCGGCGTCCATGGCCCAAGCCCCGCTCCCCCTGGCGCCCAGTGCCATCGCCTTCGGCACCGATGGCTGGCGGGGCATCCTCGGCGTGGACATCACCGTGGAGCGGCTGCTGCCGGTGGCCGCCGCCGCCGCCGCCGAGCTGGCCCACGCGGCGCCTGAGGGGCTGGCCAGCCGCGAGGTGGTGGTCGGCTACGACCGCCGGTTCCTGGCCCCGGAGCTGGCCGAGGCCATCTGCAGTGCCGTGCGCGGGGTGAATCTGACACCCCTGCTGGCCGCTTCCCCCACCCCCACGCCGGCCGCCAGCTGGGCGGTGGTGGAGCGAGGAGCGCTGGGGGCCCTGGTGATCACCGCCAGCCACAACCCGCCCGAATGGCTCGGTCTGAAGATCAAGGGGCCGTTCGGCGGCTCGGTAGAGGGCGACTTCACCCAGCGGGTGGAAACCCGCCTGGCGGCAGGTGGCATCAGCGTGCCGATTCCCCCGCAGGACTCCGGCGAGCTCCGCTTTGACGCCCTCGACGCCTACGTGGCCGGCCTGCAAGCCAAGGTGAACACCGCCGCCCTGGCCGCAGGGCTGCAGCGGCTGGGGCTGCGGGTGATCGTGGACCCGATGCACGGCTCGGCCGCCGGCGTGCTGCCCGCCCTGCTGGGGGAGCAGGCCGTGGCCAGCGGCGCCATCGAGGAGATTCGCTCCAACCGCGATCCGCTCTTCGGTGGCAACCCGCCCGAACCCCTGGCGCCCTACCTGGGTGAGCTGATCGCCGCGGTGCAGGCCAGCACCGCCGCCGGGCGGCCGGCGATGGGCATCGTGTTCGACGGCGACGGCGACCGCATCGCCGCCATCGACGAGCGCGGCCGCTTCTGCAGCACCCAGCTGCTGATGCCCCTGTTCATCGACCATCTGGCCCGGGCCCGCCAGCTGCCCGGCGCCGTGGTGAAAACCGTGAGCGGCTCCGATCTGATGCAGCTGGTGGCCGAGGACCTGGGCCGCCCGGTGCTGGAGAAGCCCGTGGGGTTCAAGTACATCGCCGCCGAGATGCTGGCCGCCGAGGTGTTGGTGGGTGGGGAGGAATCAGGCGGGGTGGGCTTCGGCATGCACCTGCCCGAGCGCGATGCCCCCTTCGCCGCCCTGCTGCTGATCGAGGCCCTGGTGGAGGGTGGCGTTCCCCTGGGGGAGCGACTCGACGCCCTGCAGCGGGCCCACGGCGGCGCCGCCAGCTACGACCGGCTCGACCTGCGCCTGGCGGACATGGCCGCCCGCCGGCGCCTGGAGGAGCGGTTGGCGCAGGAACCTCCGCAGCAGGTGGCCGGCGGCCCGGTGCAGGAGGTGATCACCACCGACGGCGTGAAGCTGCGCCTCGGCCCCAGCCACTGGCTGATGCTGCGCTTCTCCGGCACAGAGCCGCTGCTGCGGCTCTACTGCGAAGCCCCCAGCGCCGAGCGGGTGGCCGAGGTGCTGGCCTGGGCACGCCGCTACGCCCTGGAGGGCTGATCACCATGGCCGCCCGCTCCGCTGCAGCCAGCTCCCCTGCCAGCGGCCGGCCGGATCTGGTGATCGCCAGCGGCAATGCCGGCAAGGTGCGCGAATTCGGCCACCTGCTGGCCGGGCTGCGGCTGCAGATCCGCCCCCAGCCTGAGGGCCTGGAGGTGGAGGAAACGGGCGACACCTTCGCCGAGAACGCCCGGCTCAAGGCCTCGGCCGTGGCCCGCGCCAGCGGCTGCTGGGCCCTGGCCGACGACTCCGGCCTGAGCGTGAGCGCCCTGGGCGGCGCCCCCGGCGTGCATTCAGCCCGTTATGCCCACAGCGACCTGGAGCGCATCGCCCGGCTGCTGCGGGAGCTGGACGGCGCCGGCGACCGCTCGGCCCAGTTCACCGCCGCCCTGGCCGTGGCCGATCCCAGCGGCACCATCCGCCTCGAGGTGGAGGGCATCTGCCCCGGCGAAATCCTTAAGGAGCAACGCGGCACAGGCGGCTTCGGCTACGACCCGGTGTTCTTTGTGCCCGAGGCAGGGCTCACCTACGCCGAGATGGACAAGGCTCTCAAGGGCCGCATCGGCCACCGGGGCCAGGCCTTTGCCCTGCTGGCGCCGCAGCTGCGTGAGCTGCTGGGTGCGGGGTTGTGAATCCGGGGCAGCGGGTCAGGTGTATGGCCGAGTCAAGGAGTGGCAGCACGATCAGGACCAAGCAGAGGAAGGATCCTTGCTGTCGCCATCACCAGAACTTCAGAAGAAGCTCGCTCAATCAGCTTGGCTTTACTGGCACGCCAGTCCAGGCCTTGGAACTGATCTACAAGAACGACACGAAAGCCGTTGGCACGAGACGTCACTGGATGGAGAAATCGCACTCATGGGATCAGTGAATGACGGAGCGGCAAGCTCCATCACGCTTTGAGTAACTTGCGGGAGATGAGCCGACGTTCGTAGGAGCCATGCCAGACGAGACCATGTCCGGAGGAAGACCATCCCATGCAGTCGTCATCGGAGCCGGATGGGCTGGTTGGGGCGCAGCCAAGGCACTCTGTGAAGCCGGTAGTCGTGTCACCTTGATTGATGGGATGCCCGATCCAACAGGCAGTACACCAATCACAACCAAAAGCGGCAAACCTTTCGAGGCAGGCACCAGAGGTTTTTGGAAAGACTATCCCAACATCAATGTCCTCACTGATGAACTCGGCGCTGGCGACATCTTCACTGATTTCACAACCAGTGCCTTCTGGTCGCCCGATGGGTTAGAAGCAACAGCGCCTGTCTTTGGAGACGCACCCCAATGGCCAAGTCCGCTTGGCCAGATGGTGGCAACAATCACACACTTCACAAGACTACCTATTCAAGACCGGCTCAGCATCGCAGGGCTTCTCTATGCGATGCTTGACCTCTATCGCAGCGACAAGACTTTCCAGCAGTACGACGATCTCGATGCGCAATCACTCTTTGTCAGGCTCGGCATCAGCGATCGGCTCATCAATGAGTTCCTGCGCCCCACCTTGCCCGTCGCTGTACTGCCACTCGCCGTGGGCCTCCAGCAGGCGGCCGTGCAGGACCTCGGCGCGAAAGCGCTCCACCCGGTCCGGCCAGAC
>JAWOBH010000025.1:0-7779 GCA_046498125.1 Prochlorococcaceae cyanobacterium
TGCCGCTCACCTCCTCGCAGGCGCCGCGCGCGGCGCCTGTCATCACCCCGCCGATGCCGGGCTGAATGCCGCTCATGCGGCTGACGCCACGCACCGGTGTGCGCTCGCGGATTCTGCGCACGGCGTTGGTGCTGCAGTAGTCGGAGGCCTGCTCCAGGCCGGCATAGGGGGTGCCGGTGACCACCTTGCAGGTGCCCGGCTCATCGCCGGTGACCTTGTTGCTGCGACCGGTGCGGGTGCCGCTCACCACCTGGGCCTTGTTGGTGACGCTGAACCCCACCTTGGGGGCTTCGGGAGCCGGCTTGGTGCCGCAGAAGCCCTCGTACTGCTGGCTGCCGATGTACTCGTCGCCGGTGATGTTGCGGCAGCTTCCCGGTTCGTTGCCGGTCACCCGCTCACTGCGGCCCACGGCCGTGCCGGTGATGCCGGTGCCGCGCAGGGTCTGCAGGCGCTCGACCTTGGACGGCGCCTGCCCGGGCACCTGGGGCTCGGCTCCGAGGTACTGATCGCCGGTGAGCTGCAGGCCCGAGCCGGGCTCGTCGCCGGTCACCCGCTCCGAGCGGCCCACCATCACGCCTGACACCGCCTGGCCGCCCAGGGTCGCGCTGCGACCCACCTTCCGGGGTGTGGTGTTCACGGTGCCGCAGTAGGCGGCCGACTGGTTGGCGGAGATGTATTCGGTGCCGGTGATGGTCTTGCAGGTGCCGGGCTCATCGCCGGTGACCTTCTCCGAGCGCCCCACCTCGTTGCCGGTGACCCGGTTGCCGTGGCTGGTGGCGGTGACGTGCACCTTCTCGGGCTGGCGGACGGGGGCGTCGCGCTGACAGAAGGACTGGAACACCTCGGCGCCGAGGTACTCGGTGCCGGTGATCGGGCGGCAGGTGGCCGCCTCATTGCCGGTCGTCTTGGGGGAGCGGTTGGCCTGGGTGCCGGTCACCACCTGGCCGCCGCTGGTTTCACTCACCCCCACCTTCCAGTGGGCGTCGGCCGCGGCGGCCTCGCGGGCACCGTGACGGTTCGGGCCGCAGGGTCGGGTTCCGCCGCTGCGCGCGCAGCCGGCGCTGCCCACCTTGCTCTTGAGCTCCCGAAGCTTCTGGGCCAGTTCCCGGGTGCTGAGGTCGGGATGGTTCTGCCGGGCCACCGCGGCGGCGGCGCCGTTGCCGGGCATGGTGGCCGACTTGCCCCGCTTCGAGAGGGCTTCCCGCCGCGCCATCACCAGGGAGCGACTGGGGTTGTGCCGGGCCGGGACCCGCCGTTGCTGGCTGCGCTGATCAAGATTGCCGTTGCTGACGCTGCCCGGTGTTCCCAGGCTCAGCGTCCGGCGGGGTGTGCTGCCCACGGGGGAGCTGGCGCCGCTGGTGGACGGGGGAGCTGGGGCGGCAGGGGCTGCGGCGGGGGCCGGCGTGCGCACCACATCGGCGCGGTTGCGGTCCCGGGAGGTGCTGGCGCGCTTGCCGCAGCGGCTCATGGCTTCCCGCCGTGCCAGGGCCAGGTCGCGGCTGGGATTGCTCACCCGCCGCACGGTGCTGCGGGGCTGGGGACTGGAGGCAACGGCCATGGCGCTCAGCGATTGGGGAGCGCGGGGGCGTTCCGGGGCGGGATGGTGGGCCGCGGCAGCCGGTGACGGTGTTTCCGTCACCTCGGTGCGGCTGGGACGGGCATCGGCGGCGCTGCGCACCCGGCCTGGGGAGGAGCTGAAGCGGCTGACAGCTTTCTTGCCCGCTGTTGTGAGGGCCCGGCGGCGCTCGAGTGCTGCTTCACGGCTGGATGTGCTGGCCATGGGCGCCCGTCAAGTGGAGATCTGGTGGATGGGGTGGGGTCCCGGCACTGGCCGGGACCCGGAGCGATCAGCGGAGGATCGGGTTGAAGGTCCTGAGCTCAGGGAGAGCTCAGCGGCCTTCGAACACCACGAAGCAGGAACCCTGGCTCTGGGTGTAGGCGTCGTATCCCACCAGGCGCACATGGTGGTCGGGATAGGCGCGGTGGCAGGACTCCAGCTCACTGACGATCACACCGAGATCCTTCTCGCCGAAGAAGGGCAGCTTCCAGTACGACCAGTAGGTCGACATCGAGCGGCTGGGATGAACGTGCTCCACCAGGGGCGTCCAACCCTGGGCGATGATGTAGGCGATCTGGTCATAGATCTCGTCCTGGGTCATCGGCGGGAGGAAGCCGAAGGTCTCCAGGGTGGCGACTGTTTGGTAGTCACCCACGGTGCTCTTGAAGGGCATGGGGATCCTTGAGGAATGGAATGAATGAAGCCGGTTGGCTGGGGATCACCGCTGGCCGGGACGAGGGCTCAAGGCCGACGTCCCCAGCCAATGGCACGGGCGATCACTGCACGTCGAGCTTGTCGACGGTGTCGAATTCGAACTTGATCTCCTTCCAGGTTTCGAGGGCGATCGCCAGTTCGGGGCTGTGCTTGGCGGCTTCCATGAGGATGTCGCGCGACTCCTTCTCGATCTCGCGGCCGGCGTTGCGGGCCTTCACGCAGGCCTCGAGGGCGACGCGGTTGGCGGCGGCGCCGGCAGCCGAACCCCAGGGGTGGCCGTGGGTGCCACCACCGAACTGGAGCACGGAATCGTCACCGAAGATCGCCACCAGGGCCGGCATGTGCCACACGTGGATGCCGCCGGAGGCGACGGCGAAGACGCCGGGCATGGAGGCCCAGTCCTGGTCGAAGAAGTTGCCGCGGCTGCGGTCTTCGGGCACGAACGACTCGCGCAGCTGGTCGATGAAGCCCAGGGTGGTCTGGCGGTCGCCCTCCAGCTTGCCCACCACGGTGCCGGTGTGGAGCTGGTCACCACCGGAGAGGCGCAGGCACTTGGCCAGCACGCGGAAGTGGATGCCGTGCTTGGGATGGCGGTCGATCACCGCGTGCATGGCGCGGTGGATGTGCAGCAGCATGCCGTTCTTGCGGCACCACTTCGCCAGACCGGTGTTGGCCGTGAAGCCACCGGTGATGTAGTCGTGCATGATGATCGGTTGCCCGAGTTCCTTGGCGAACTCGGCCCGCTCATACATGTCCTCAGGAGTAGCGGCGGTGCAGTTGAGGTAGTGCCCCTTCTTCTCGCCGGTCTCCTGCTCGGCCAGATTCACCGCTTCGGCCACGAACTCGAAACGGTTCTGCCAGCGCTGGAAGGGCTGGGAGTTGATGTTCTCGTCGTCCTTGGTGAAGTCGAGACCGCCGCGCAGGCACTCATACACCACCCGGCCGTAGTTCTTGCCGCTCAGGCCGAGCTTCGGCTTGATGGTGCAGCCCAGCAGGGGACGGCCGTACTTGTTCATGCGGTCGCGCTCAACGGCGATGCCGTTCGGCGGACCCATGCAGGTCTTGATGAAGGCGAGGGGGAAGCGGATGTCTTCCAGACGCAGGTGACGCAGGGCCTTGAAGCCGAACACGTTGCCCACCAGGGAGGTGAGCACGTTGGTGATGGAGCCCTCTTCGAACAGGTCGAGGGGATAGGCGATGAAGGCGTAGAAGGATTCCTTGTCGCCAGGAACGTCTTCGATGCGGTAGCAGCGGCCTTTGTAGAAGTCGAGGTCGGTGAGGAGCTCGGACCACACGGTGGACCAGGTGCCGGTGGAGGATTCAGCGGCCACGGCTGCGGCGACTTCTTCCTTGGGGACACCTTCCTGGCCGGTGCACTTGAAGCAGGCCAGCAGGTCGGTGTCGAGGGGGACGTAATCGGGAGTCCAATAGGTGTCGCGGTACTCCTTGACCCCGGCGTCGTACTTCTTGCTCATGGGGATGGTGCGGATGGGTCGGGAACGGGAATGGCGGAGGCGTTGGCCATTTCAGGCCTCAGACGACTCAGTCCTTGGAACCAACGAACCCGGCGCTGCTGCCCAGAGCAGGTTCCACTTCGCGGTGGGGGCGAGCAATGATGTGGGCAGCCACCAGGCCGTCGCCCACCCGCTCGCAGGCATCGGCGCCGGCACGCACGGCTGCGTTCACGGCACCGGTCTCACCGCGCACCATCACGGTGACGTAGCCGCCGCCCACGAACTCGCGGGCGATCAGGCGCACCTCGGCAGCTTTGGTCATGGCGTCAGCCGCTTCGATGGCCGGCACCAGACCGCGGGTTTCAATCATGCCGAGGGCGATGCCCATGGTTTCGTTAGCCATGTCCTGCTCCAGATGGAGGGGGGTGGAGGGTCCCAGGAACCCTGGTTCGGCGCGTAGCCCCCCGTCAACCCGTCTGGGCTGTCAAGTCCATCACCGTTTTAGAGGTCATTGATAAGTAGAGCCGATCAATGCCACACAAATCGTTAGTGAATGCTTGGGCGCCGGCGTGTGTGGGCCCTGAGACACAATGGACCCTGGTGCAAGGTGTCGATGCCGGTACTGGTCATCGCCAGTGGCAACCCCCACAAGGTGGCTGAGCTTGCAGCCATGCTCGCGGCGGTGGACCTCGAGGTGCGCCAGCAGCCCAGGGATCTGGAGATCGAGGAGACCGGGAGCACCTATGCCGAGAACGCCCGCCTGAAGGCGGAAACCGTGGCCGCCCTCACGGGCCACTGGGCCCTGGCGGACGACTCCGGCCTGGAGGTGGACGCCCTCGGCGGTGCCCCCGGCATCTATTCCGCTCGCTACGCCCCCACCGATCGCGAACGCCTGCATCGGCTGTTGAGCGAATTGGGTGACGCCCTCTACCGCGGCGGCCGCTTCGTCACCGCCATGGCCCTGGCCGACCCCAGCGGTGCCACGGTGCTGGAGTCGGAGGGGGTGTGCCATGGGCTTGTGCTGCGCGAAGCCGATGGCGCCGGAGCCGGCTACGACCCGATCTTCCACGTGCGTGAAGCCGGCACCAGCTATGCCCGCATGGGCCAGCACCTCAGGAATCGCCTGGGCAGCCGTGGCAAGGCCGCCCGCCAGCTGGCCCCCGGCCTGCGGCGCCTGCTGCATCTGGAGGACTGAGATCCCGCTCAGCCCAGGGCGGTGGCGTTGATGTGGTGGATGGTCCGCATCGCCGCCGCCGCCGCCTCCTCCACGTCCCCTTCGCGGCCTGCCAGGGTGAGGCGGCCGAAGGCACCCACGGCCTTCACGTCCACCACCGTGATGTTGGAGGCCTTCTCGGCCTCATTGGCGGCGATCAGCACGTAGCCGGCCGGCTCGGTTTCGAGAATGAACATGCTCATCCCCGCCTGAATCATCGAGCCCCTGCGGTTCTGGCGGTTGATCAGCACGGCATGGTCGGGGGTGATGGCCCGGATGATCTCGGTCCAGCTCACATCACAGCGGCTGCGCTGCTGCACCGTGTTCCCGATCGCCTCGAGCACCACATCGCCCGAGTGCAGCACATTGCTCTGGTCGCGGTGATACAGCGCCAGGGAGCCGAAGGCCCGCTCCACGATCATCTGGCCCAGCCGCACGGTGCTGGCCTTCAGGGCGATGTCGGTGACCCGATGCACCGCCATCCCCGGCGACACCTCCAGCCACAGGCAGGCATCCCCGGGGATCGGCAGGAACCCCTGGCTCACGGTGCCCATGTAGGCCGCCAGCTGGGGCTGGAGCGAATCGAGAAACACATAGGTGCGCAGCTCGATTGACTGCACATGGCTGTCCAGCCTCGCCAGCCGGATGCCTTCGCTGTCCGTGGTGATCACGCAGCTGGCGCCGTCACCACCCGCATTGATCACGGTGCCGGTGATCTGGGGACCGCCGGAGTGAGACGCCGCAGTGATCTCCTGCCCTCTGCGCCGCCGGTTCGCCAGGTCCTCTCGTGAACGGCGGGGCGAAGGCAACTGGTCGAGGGCAGGTGGGCGAACGCAGAGGGTCTGCGAGCGGAGTGGGGCTGCAGGCGGGGGTCGTGGCTGGGGGTGGCGGGGGCCGGTCACCCTGAGGGCCGGGCAGGCCAGCACCGGGCCGTGTGGTGCTGGGCCTGGCCCGGGTCCGGGGCGGATCTTACCGTCTGGCCCCGCTGCCCCCCTTGCTCCCGCTGCCAGAGCCGGTACCGTCGCGGCAGCGGCTGGCGGAGCACCATGGCCACGGACACCCTCCCCCACGAGTCAACCCACCCCCATGATTCCGGTCTGCCTCGGATGGTTGACTGGCTGGCCGAGGCCAGTGCCCGTGGCATTCAGCCGGAGCAGGCCCTGGCCCTGATTGGCTTGGGGCTCTTCCAGAGGCTGCGCAGTTCCGGCGAGAGTCCCGACTGGGTCTGGATCGCCAGGTGGGTGAGCTCCAACCGCTGGCGATCCAGACCGGCGCTCCCCTGAGCACCGCCGAGGTGACCGCCCTGCTGGGTGCCCGCCCCGGAAGCGCCCTGGTGGAGCGTGGTGGCCTGCGGGCCCGCCGCCTCAGCCGCAACGTCTGGAGGCTCAGCCAGGTGGAGGCTGCGGGCGGCGATGACAGCCGCGATGGCGGCTTCGGCGGTGGCCTGGGCAACGGCTTCCGCCGGCGGCTCTGACCCCGGCGGCTCTGACCTCAGCTCAGGCCCACCAGTTCCATGGAGTAGTCCCACACCTTGGCGGCGGTGTCGGGATTGCTGGCCTTGTCGGAGAGCTCCTGGCTGAACTGTCTGCCTCCTTTCTTCTGGCGGTTGCCCCAGCTCCAGTGCACCCCGGAGACGGCGAATTCAGGGTCGGCCACCACCTGGGCCACCCGCTCGCCGGCCAGGCTCTGGCTGACGTAGCCGCCGGTGATGTTTTTCTGGAACCAGGGAAAGATTCTCTGGAAGATCCGCGGGGTGTTGCGGAACAGCGGCGAGTCGGCCACGCAGCCCGGATACAGGGAGCTGAACACAATGCCGGTGCTGGCATGCAGCCGGCGGTGCAGTTCCTGGGTGGTGATCATGTTGCAGAGCTTGCTGTCCTTGTAGGCCTTGCCGGGCTTGAAGGACTTGCCGCTGGCCATGGCGATCGGCGCCTTGAAGCCCACGGCAAAGCCGCTGAGATCACCGAGATCGGCGGGGGCGGGGATGGGGATCTTGCCTCCCAGTTCCTTGGAGTTGGCCGTCACCGTGCCCAGGATCACCAGCCGCCTGGAGGGATGGCTGGACTGCTGCAGCTTGGGCAGCAGCATCTGGATCAGCAGGAAGTGGCCCAGGTGGTTGGTGGCCATCGACAGCTCATAGCCCTGGGGGGAGCGCTCGGGCTCTTTCAGCCGTGGCTTGTACACCGCCGCGTTCACCACCAGGGCGTCGAGATCCGTGCCGATCGAGTCCACCAGGGTTTCCACCCCGGCGCGCACGCTGTCGAGATCGCCGAGATCGATGCGCAGATGGTGCAGCTGGCTGTGGGGGATGCCCAGGGCGTCGGCGGCGGCTCCCGCCCGCACGGGGTCGCGGTTGGCCGTGATCACGGTCCAGCCGCGGTCCGCCAGGGCCTTGGTGGCATGGAGCCCGACGCCCGAGGTGGTGCCCGTGATCAGCACGGTGCCTGGGGAAGCTTCGCCGGAAGCGGAAGGGGCCATGGAACGCTGCGGGTTGGGGCTGCGGCCCAACCTACGGAGTGGTTGCGGCCAACTTCTCAGCACCCGTGGTGCCCTCAACAGAGAGAAAGACGGAGCTGGTCTCCGCGCCCTCAGTCCGCACCTTGGGCAGCCTCACGGGCAGCTCCGCTGGACGCCTCGGTGGGCTGCTGCCACACCACCCGCAGGCGGTTGGGAGCGATCCACTGGTTCTGCTCGCGGATCAGCCGCTGCTCTCCCTCCACGGTGAACAGGGTGTCGAAACGGTCCCGGGCGCGGGCCAGCTTGCCCTCCTCGAGCTGGAGGATCGCCGCCAGTTCACCCTGGCGATCCATGCGTTCGCGGTAGGCACCGGCCAGCCGCAC
>JAWOBH010000035.1:0-7497 GCA_046498125.1 Prochlorococcaceae cyanobacterium
ACATCACTGCCGGCCGTGGCCTGGTTGCGGGCGGTGGAGCCGAACAGACCGATGCGTTGCAGCTGGTAGCGCTGCCGCCACTCGCCTTGGCGGGTGCGCAGGAGAGCAAGGATCTGATCGGAACCGAGTGCAGGCTGGAGGGCTGAGCTGGTCATGGCGCCAGTCTGATCGGTTCCAGTGCGACTGGATCCCCTTTTCCGACAGGCCAGGCCCTACGCCTGCCGCTCGAGATAACCCGCAGCCCACACCGCCGGCGCACTCCCCTCCGGCACCACCTGCCGGTAGGCCTTGCTGTCGAGCAGCTCCTGCAGGGCTTCCCCCAGCAGCTCGGTGGAGCGGCTGGCCGGAAGCCTTCGCTTCAGGATCTGGTGGATGCGCAGCTGATACCAGGCCGTGCCGTCGATGCCGGCGTTGAAGCGGCCCCAGCTGGTGGGATCGCGGCGGGCATCGGGCATCTGGTCGCGGGCGTTGTGGGCCTTGTCGGCGGCGCCCGCCAGCAGCGAATCCAGCTCCACCTGCTGCAGGTGCTTCAGATAGCGCCGCTTGCGCACCAGCCACGGCTCCTTCTGCTCCCCGGCGGCCACGGGGCCATTGGTGTCGGTGCAGTCGGCCACGATCCGCCCCACCCGCGCGCCGAAACGCTCGGCGATCTGCTCTTGGCTCACCTCGGCGTCTTCGATGGCGTCGTGCAGCAGGGCGGCGATCGCCTGCTCCTCGTCGCCGCCGTCTTCCCACACCAGGGCGCTGACGGCGATCAGCTATGAGATGCAGGGCACGTTCTTGCCCCTGCGCTGCTGGCCTCGGTGCAGCTGCTCGGCCCAGACGAGGGCTTCTGCGACGTTCTGGCTCATGGTCGCCCCGTCATTGACGCCCAAGCATGCGGGCCAGGCCAGGCAGCAGCTGGGTGACGTCGGCATTGGCGAACGGCGCAATGCAGTCGCTCCGTTCGCCCTCGATCCGCTGCATGGGGGGAATGGGATCGGCCTCGTTCTGCTTAGGGTGCCAGGCCGTCACTTCCGCTCCAGGTGCTGTGCAGCTCCAGGTCGTCTGGTTCAAGCGTGATTTGCGCTGGATTGACCACCGCCCGTTGCTGCTCGCCGCCGAGCACGGCCCTGTGCTGCCCCTCTACATCGTTGAGCCCGAGTTCTGGCAGCAGCCGGATGCAGCCACGCGCCAGTGGCAGTTCTGCCGCGAAGCGCTTGTGGAACTCAGGCAGGCATTGGCTGCACTGGGACAGCCTCTTGTCGTGCGCACCGGCACGGTCACGGTGGTGCTGGAACGGGCACGGCGCCAACTTGGAATCGCTGCGCTCTGGAGTCACGAAGAGACGGGCAATGGCTTCACCTACGCCCGAGATAGACAGGTCAAGGCCTGGAGCCGGCAACACGGAATCACCTGGAAGGAGGTTCCGCAATTCGGTGTGGTGCGTGGGTTGAAGCATCGCGAAGGCTGGGCCAAGCGCTGGGAAGACCAGATGGCAGAGCCTATGGCGCCCGCGATCAAAGCCCTGCCTGCACTCTCGGAAATCGATCCAGGGGCCATTCCCACCGCAGAGGAGTTGCAGTTACCTGCTGATCACTGCCCGCACCGCCAGCCAGGTGGCCGGTATGCAGGGCTGAGGGAGCTGGAGGATTTTCTGCAGCATCGAGTCCGTCACTACGCTCGCAGCCTCTCAAGTCCGCTCAAGGCATTCTCGGGGTGTTCACGGTTGTCTCCCTATCTCACATGGGGCTGCCTTTCGCTGCGTGAGGTGGTGCAACGGTGCCGCATGCACTCAGGCCGTGGAGTCAGCAGTTTCAGATCACGCCTGCATTGGCATTGCCATTTCATTCAGAAACTTGAGAGCGAGCCGGAGATTGAATTTCAGGACTTCCATCCCTACATGCAGGCTCTTCGCTCTCTGGATCCTGAGCGATTGACCGCCTGGGCCGAAGGGCGCACGGGCGTGCCGTTTGTGGATGCCTGCATGCGTGCTCTGACCGCCCATGGCTGGATCAATTTCCGCATGAGAGCCATGCTGATGTCCTTTGCCAGCTATCATCTCTGGCTCCCCTGGAGAGAAACCGGGCTGCATTTGGCGCGGTTATTCGTTGATTACGAGCCCGGCATTCACTGGAGTCAATGCCAGATGCAATCCGGCAGCACATCGATCAACACGATCCGCATCTACAATCCAGTAAAACAGGGGCAAGACCACGACCCCCACGGCACGTTCATTCGCCAGTGGTGCCCAGAGCTGCAAAGGGTGCCCACTGTGTATGTGCACGAGCCATGGCGCATGGCTGTAACCACGGCCCAACGCTTTGGCTGCATCCCAGGCACTGATTATCCCCAACCAGTTGTCGACCCTGCCATCGCTGCCCGAGAGGCCCGCGATCGAATCTGGGAAATCCGTCGCTCCTCCGGTTTTGCAGCGATCGCAGACGAGATTCAGCAGCGGCACGGCTCGCGTCGCTCTGGTCTGGTGCCGACCGGCAGGGGGAGCCAGAGGCGCTCATCAAGATTCGGCCAGCGAGGGGCGAATGTTGAACAGTTGCTGCTTGATCTCTAGCTGTCTTGAAAAAGGTCCGACTCCACGTCCTCCATCGCCAGGTCGATGCGGGTGCGTGCGCTCAGAGTTCTCCCAGCGCCTCGGCCAGGCCCTCCACCACAGCGCGGAAGAAGGGCAGATCGAGGGTATGGATCGTGTCGCTCATAAGGTGGTCGTGGGGATTGCGTAGGAACGAGGTGTCGGAGACCATCACCGCGTCGTAACCCAAATCCCACAAGGGGCAGTGGTCGGAACGGCACACATCAGGCAGGGCGCGGCCGCCATTGGGCACCGGCAGCACCTTGGTTTTCACGTGCCGGCCCATCGGCCGCGCCAGCTGGGGCAGGGTGAGGGCTGCTGAGGCGTTGCCCACCACGGCGATGAAGTCACCCACATCCCCATAGATCCGCCGCATGGCCGGCAGCGGGTAGGCCTGGGTGGGGCTGGTGTAACCCAGCATCTCCAGGCTCACCATCAGCCGCAGCTTCCGTTCTGGCCAGCCTGGCGCAGGTCTCGGGCCAGGGCGCGGCTGCCGAGCATCCCCCACTCCTCCTGGTCAAACGCCACGAGCCACACCGGCCGCCGCGGCGGTGACTGGCTCCAGCGGCGGGCCAGCTCCAGCAGGGTGGCCACCGCGGTGGCGTTGTCGTCGGCGCCGATGGAGTGCAGAGGGCCGTCGTAGTGGGCGGCGCCCATCAGCAGCGGATCGAGGCTGGGCTGTTGGCCGGGGAACCTGAGGATCAGGTTGGTGCCGGCTTCACTGCCCTCCTGGAAGTGGTGCTCCTCCACTGGGCCCAGGGGGTCGAGCTGCTCGTGGAGGTAGGCCGCGCACACCCATCAGCCCAAGACGGTCCCAGCTGCTATGGCAGGGCCGGGCGAGCTGCTCGAGGTGGGCCAGGAGGCGGTGCTGGAGGGCTTGGGTCAACCGTGATCCGGTGGCAACGGCGGAGGTACGGCGTCAACTCGGCGACCTTCACCTGCTCTCCTCGCCGGTGGAGAGGGGGTTGGAGGTGAGAGCCGGCCAAGCGCTACCAGTGAACCTTGAGGCGAAAGGCGGGCTGAAGGGTATTCCCTGATGCCTCCCCAGAGAACTACGGCTGCGGCACCAGGTCGCCCGGTTTCCAGGTCTGGTTGAACCAGGGCTCCAGGGGCCCATAAAGCCGCAGCAGCACGTTGTACCCCCGCCCCGGCACGGTCTGCACCCAGTTGGCCTGCTGGCCGGCGGGCGCACTGGGGCCGAACCACACGGTGACGCTGCCATCGGGATTGCTGCGCAGCCCAGGCAGGGTGCTGTCCACACCCGCGAGTTTCTGGTCGGTGGGCAGCAGCGAGCGGGTCTGGTTGTCGTACACCGTGAACGACCAGAAGTCCTTGGCGGGGATCGGGCCCGGCAGGGTGACGCTGTAGGTGCGCCCGCCATCGAGGTACTGGCCCCGGGCATCGCGGAACACGCCGGCATAGGCCGAGCCGGAGCCCGGCCGGGCCTCGCTCATCGCGGGGGTGATGCCGGTGGCGTAATAGAAGAACATTGCCCGCGCATCCAGCAGGCGCTCGGCACCGTCGAGGAACTGATAGCTGCCGCCTACGAATGGCGTCAGCCACTGGCGGTCGCTGTAGATGCGGGTGCGGGCATCGCGGGAGGCGAACAGGTTGGAGCGGGCGATCGCGTTGGCCACCGCCACCGATTCCGTGAGGATTCCCTTCATGCGGGCGTCGGGCGCGAAGGGCTTGCCCTTGCGGATGCCGATGGCGCCGTAGAGGCCCACGGTGTCGGGGTCCACCCAGTCGGCCGGTTCGGCCTGCACGGCGGTGTTGAGTTCCTCGAAGAAGCTGAAGTCGTTGGCGCTGATGGTGTTGAACCGCTGCCCCGAGAGGTTCACGAAGGCGGCGGCTGGCGGGCTGGCCGCGCTGGCCAGGGGGAAGATCGCCGCCTTCGCCTTCACCGCCGCAGTCGCCGCGGCCACGTCGCCCTTCTCCACGAAGGCGCGGTAGAAGATCAGCAGGGTATTGGTGCGGGGCCTGAGCACGTGGTAGCCCGTGGCCGGCGGGCTGGCGCTGGAGCCGGGAGGGATGAACAGATAGTCGCCGCCGCGGCCCTGATCCGGACCGGTGAGGCCCACATCGGTGACCCAGCGGAAGTCGGCGTCATCCACCGGCCCCAGCACCCCCGGCGGCACCCGCAGCACCATCGGCCCCTCGCGCAGATCGAGGCAGGCCATCACGTACACCGTGGTGGTGTTGGGCGTGAGGAACAGGGAGCGGGCATCGAGCAGGGTCTCGGTGATGCCGATACCGCGGTTGCGGGCCACGCCCGCCTGCTCCAGCCCCCGGCAGGCCGCCACCACCGACGTGGCCGACATGCCGCGCAGGAAGGCCTCGATGCCGCGGCTGAAGTCGAGCTGGTCGTAGGCGCGCTCCACCGTCGCCGGATCGGGGGCGCCGTCCTTGAAGCGCAGTGGCCCGATGCGGGTGTTCTGGCTGGCGGGGGTGGTGATCTTCGCCGGCACCTCGGGCTGGAAGCGGCCGGCGCTCTCGCGGGCCGCCGCCAGGTTGGGCGTGAGCGCCACCGCAGCGGTGAGGAGGGCACCGATGGTACGGCAGGGAAGACTCGTCATCCCCGGAAGCTAGGCAGGGTGGGCGTCCAGCGACCCTGATGGTGATCAACGGACACCACCCGGAGAGGACTATCTGGCCCTGCTGCTGCCGTCTGCCCAGGTGGTCGTCCTGGGGACCGGCGGAGGGCCCATGATCTGGCGGTGGAGCAGGCGGACGTGATCGCGCCGCTGATCGATCGGCACCTGAGCCGGCTTCCACCCCGGCGCCGACACCAGCGCCTTCGGGGCAACGGCACACGACTATCCCGAGGAGATCCTGATCGTGAGCGGGCGGCTTTGAGATGAGGCCTTCGGGGGTGGCTCGAGAGCGGGCATGACGCCAGCCGTCCGCTCGGTGAGGTGCATGGCCCCTTCCGCAGCGACGAGGGCTGTGTGGTGCTGGATGTGTCGTTCACGCAGCGGTTGGGGCCGGATGGTGATGCCTGAGGCCCCTGGCTTCAGGACCAGGGGATCTCGGCAAGGGCTCCGAGGTGGGGCATCGCCACCCAGTGCATGCGCGGTCCGTCGTAGCTGAGGAAGCACTGGCGGTGCTCGGCCCGGCCCAGCTCGCCGTCCCGTTCGTCATAGCCCGCCACCCACTCCAGCAGAAACGGCAGCCTCTCGTTCTGCTCGGCGGCCGAGGCGTACGTGTGCGGCTCCCAGGCGACGGTGTCCAGATCGAGGCGCTCAGCCCTGGCTCTCTCGGCCAGCCAGCGGGCCAGGGTGGTCTTGCCGGAGCCGGCATTGCCGAGTATAACCACCCGCATCGGCTGCCGGAACCACGGCCACGGCAGTGATTCTCAAGGATCGGGGGCAGTCTTGATGAAGACCCTTGTCGGCAGGTAACGGCTGTTCTCGATTGCTTGGGTGCCCATTGCCGGATCACCGCACCGGGCCGATTGTGATCCCATCGCTCCCGGGAGGCTCCACCGATGGATGACACCCCACCGCAGCAGATTCCGGGAGTGTGCTGACGATCCGGCCCCTGCTCCAACATCCTCACCCGATCACCGGTTTCCCAGGCGTGTGACGCCGTCGCCGTCCACAGCACCGCCCCAGGTGCCCCGGACCCCACGGGAAACCCCTCTGGACCCCTGGCCCCAGGCGCCAGCGTCAGCAGCTCCGCCCCACCTCGATCAACCGCAAGCCCGGTGGCACTGCCATCGGGCTTGTCATGGGCTCGATCACGCCACCATCAGCTGCAGACGCTCACCGACCTGCCCAATGTGGGCCCCGCAATGGCCGCCGCCCTGCAGTCCCTCGGCTACCGGGCGCCGGCTGACCTGGATGGCTGCGATGCCTTCGAGCAGTACCAGCGCCTCAGCCAGCAGCGGGGCTGCCGGCAGGATCCCCGCGTGCTGGATGTGTTCCTTTCGATCCAGCGCTTCCTGGCCGGCGAGCATCCGCAGCCATGGTGGGCCTACAGCGCGGTGCTGCGCCAGGCCCTGCCCCGCCAGGTGCGGGTGTGGCGTGACGGCCAGCTGGTGGAGCTGACGGCTGACGTGTTGGTGCCGGGGGATCGGATCGCCCTGGAAGAGGGCGATTCGATCCCCGCCGATGCCCCTCAGCCGCGCCATCCTGCCGATGCGTGAGCAGGCCAATCTGGTGCTGGCCGGCACCACAGTGGCCAGCGGCCGGGCTGAGGCTCTGGTGTACGCCACCGGAGCAGAAACCGAGTTCGGCCACGTGGCCCGGCTCACGGCCGCCACCGAACGCGGCGCCAGCAGTCTCAAGCGCCAGGTGGGCCGCATCGTGCGCACGATCAGCACGATCGCCGTGTCGATGGGCGTGCTGAGTTTCCTGCTCAGCTGGCTGTTTGTGGGCATCGGCCCCCTGGAGAGCCTGGTGTTCGCCGTGGGGATCCTGGTGGCCAATGTGCCCGAGGGCCTGCTGCCCACGGTCACATTGGCTCTGGCGATCAGCGTGCAGCGCATGGCCGGTCAGCGGGCCCTGGTGCGCCGGCCTGGACGCTGCGCTGCTCGAGCAGGCCTGCCTCTGCTCCAATGCCCACCTGGAGCGTGGGCGCGGCGGGCTGCGCGCGATCGGTGATCCCACAGAAGCGCCCCTGCCGATGGCGGCACTGGAGCGTCAGCTCGATCCGGCCACCCTGCAGCAGCGCCACCCCCGCCGCCGGGAACTGCCGTTCGATTCCCATCGTCGCCGCATGAGTGTGGTGGTGGAGAGCGCCGACGGGGCGCTGCTGGCGATCACCAAGGGTGCGCCGGTGGATGTGATCCGGCACTGCAGCACCCAGGTGGGTGCCAACGGGCCGGTGCCGCTTGAAGGGCCATGGCGCCAGCGGGCCCTGAGCGCCAACGATGATCTGGCCGCCCAGGGGCACCGGGTGCTGGCGGTGGCCCTGGGCGGCCAGAT
>JAWOBH010000110.1:0-7311 GCA_046498125.1 Prochlorococcaceae cyanobacterium
AAACCTTCGGGCCAGCGAGCCTGCTCGAGAGCGGCCTCGCACTTCTCCTCGGTGCCGTAGAGCTCCATGAACTGGGGCAACGACATCCCTGGCTGGAACTGGACGCGGTTGGCAGACATGATTGAGAGTGGTATCTACGTACTACTGTAGCGACTGCCTGGGCCTCCGCGGAGCCTTCTGCCTAATCAAGTGGAAGCTTGAGGTGGGGTCCGAGGATCCGAGGGATTCGGGCGGGGCATAGAGCGCCTTGATCTCCTGAAGCTTCAGTGCCGGCTGCTTCTCGGTGCGGGTGTCGTTGCTGCTGCCGCGCACCGCATCAAGGACGGCGATCACCTCCTGGGGATCGCGTCCACGCAGGGGAGCCGCGATGCGCTCCTTGAGGAGATCGTTCTCAAGGAGCAAGGCGAGTTTCTCGGCCGTGGTGATCTTCTCGAAGTCGCTGAGGTGGGTGATGATCAGCTGCCGCAGCGGATCCTCCGCTTCCGGAATCGAGATCGCTCCCACCATCTCCGGGAAGTAGGCATTGCTGGCCGATCGCACCAGCAACCGGTTGTAACGGGGTTTGCCCTTCTCATCGGTGCAGGGGATGGCCTCATCGCTGAAGTTGCCCAGCCAGGGGCGATGACCGCGGCAGGGGCCTAGCAGAGAGGCACCGGTGTCGCCTTTGGTGCTCGCCAGGGCCTGGCGCTTGTTGCACTGGGGGCAGCGCACGTAGATCTCATTGAAGTCGTTGCCGGCGCCGGCTTCATCGAGCCAGAGATCCTCCTGGCAGCGGCTCCTGGCGCCGCCGTGGGCGAAGCGATCCCAGTCGATGTCGCTGAGGTGGCCGTTGGCACAGCACTGCACGAAGCGCACCGGCACCACGTCCAGCTTCTGGACCTTGCCGCCGGGTGCACGCCAGGGATACTTCTCGTCCACCAGACGGTCTTTGTGGATGAGCGGTCGGGTGCGGTATCGGCGTCCCGCTTCATCGATGAAGGGTGGGAACGGATCTTTCGGCTGGGCGACGAACCAGAGAGGGAACTGCGGTGAGCGGATGCCACTGCTGCTTCTGAATTTCTGGGCGAAGGTGTCGTCTTCGCTGGGGGGGCGCTTGAGCAGCAGGGTGCCGACGCCGAGCAGGCCGCGCAGCTTGGCGATCAGCCGTTGCTCGTCGATGTAACAGCTGTCGTCGTCGCGGCTGTAGTGCCAGAGGTTGAGCCCACCCACGATCACGGAGCGATCGGGGAGATCCACCATGGCGCCGGGGCCGTAGCTGGTGATCAGCTGGCCGTGGCGGACTTCACCGACCGGATGGGTGCTGGTGCCTCGCGATGCGGTCATGACGGTCAGGCTCGGGTGGTGCTCTGGTAGCGGTCTTTGAGCAGCAGGGCGGACGGCTCCACATCGCGCAGGCTGCGGTTGGCCTTGAACTGCCGTTCCCGCTCGTCCTCCAGCTCCAGCAGCCCGGGGTCGAGCGGGGTGCGCAGCAGCGGCGGCAGGTCGCGTTCCTCGTGGCCGTACTCCATGGAGCCGCGGCGTTCGGCGATGGCGCACCAGTCGTCGATGATGCGCCTCACGCGTTCCGCCACTGTGTTGGCGTAGCCATCGGCATCCGGCGGGTACTGGCCAAGCGAGGTGGCTACCCGTTGCCGCAGCGCTTCGGCGACCAGATTCCGAACATCAGCCAGGGCCTTGGTGTCGCCGGCATTGCGGGCATGGGTGAGGCCATCGCTGAGGTGGCGCGCCAGGGCCACGGTGATGGCGGGCAGGCCGCGCTCCAGGGCCCGTTCGGAGAACGGGGTGACGCTGGTGGCCTCCACATCGCGGTAGAAGACATCGTGGCTGTGGGCGAAATGCTCGTAGTGGGAGCGGTCGCGCGGGCGGTTGGGGTTGAGCAGCACCACCACCAGCCCGGGCCTGCTCTGATCCCGGCCCACACGACTGCTGGCCTGGATGTACTCGGCGGTGGTCTTGGGCTGGCCGAGCATCAGCATCAGCCCCAGGCGGGAGATGTCCAGACCCACCGAGATCATGTTGGTGGCCAGGGCCACATCCACCCGGCCGTCCTTGTCGTCGAAGCTGCGGGACAGGCGGTCTTTGGTGGTGCTCACCTCGGTGGTGGAGACCCGTGAGGTGAGCTCCAGAGGGATGTTGCTGATCTTGCGGTTAGCCGCGCGCTCCACGGTGTCGCCGATACGCCTGCGTTCACCGTGGCTGGCGAGCTGAGAGGTGAGTTCCTCCTCGATCAGGCGGCGGCTGATGCCCAGCTCCTTGATGGTGTTGAAGTAGCCCAGCAGGGTCATGTAGGGATCCGCCGGGTTGCGGCCTGGTGTCTCGCCGCGGCGGCGCTGGGCTGTGCGTTCCTTCTCGGCGGCCTTCCAGGCCAGCTGGGCTCCGCTCATCAACGCCAGTGAGGCCCGCAGGAGCAGGGCCTTGACGTTGCGGCCCGGGGCACAGAGGCCCACGTACAGCCGGCCGGGCACCTGTTCGGCCGGCAGGGTGACGGCGAAGAACGAATCGCGGCGGTCGGGTCCTGGTGCCGGGAAGATGGCCGAATCGCTGCGGCCGAACAGGGCGCACATCTGCTCGCGGGCGCGGCGCACGGTGGCGGTGGAGGCGACGATCTTGGGCCGCAGCCCATCGCGGCTGCAGAGCTCATCGATCACCGACTCATAGAGACCGGCCATCGAACCCAGCGGGCCGGAGATGAGATGCAGCTCGTCCTGGATCACCAGATCCGGCGGATCGAGGCGATCGCCCAGCCGCACGCCCCTTGTGGCGTCGTCGCCATCGGCGGGGCCGTAGTAGCCCTGCTTGTCGACCACATGGGTGGCCTTGCCGAAGAGCTTGCCGGTGCGGCCCTCCCAGGGCAGGGAGGCGAACTTGTCGACGGTGGCGATCAGGAAGGCCGGCAGGCGGCGGTAGATCATGTCGTCGACGGCCGCCAGGGGCAGGTAGTTGCTGCCCGTGTTGCCGGTGAAGGCGCAGCTGCGGTTGAGGCAGGCCACCCGCAGGTCCTCGGGGTTGTCGCCATCGGGGCGGCCCTGGCGCAGCAGGTTGAACACCCCTGAGGTGCGGCAGGGGCTGGGGTCGTCGAGGGAGCGCTTGCCGAACTCCACCCCGCACCAGGGGCAGGTGTCGATCGGGATGGGCTTGATGCTGGTTTTGCCATCGATGTAGGCGCGCACCCGCAGCCGGGCGGTGGCTTCGCTGCTGTCGCCCTTGCCGCCCATGCGGTTGGGGGTGCCGGCCTGGCCGACCCAGAGACCGATCTCAAACGGCCAGCTGCCGAGCGTCTCCGGCTGACGCTGGCGTTCGAGTTCGAGGGCGCAGATCAGGGTGGAGGCCCGGCCCAGCTGATCGAGGGTGAGCAGGCGCAGGGTGTAGCGCATCAGCACGGAGAGGCCTCCGGCCTGCAGCGAGCCGCCGTGGCGCAGCCGGCGCATCACCAGGGTGAAGGCCGCCAGCCCCAGGTAGGCCTCCGTCTTGCCGCCGCCGGTGGGGAAGAACAGCAGGTCCACCTTGTCCCGCTCCTTGTGCTGATCAGCCGGGCGGGCGATGCCCACCAGATTCATCAGCACAAACGCCAGCTGGAAGGGCCGCCAGGCCGGGGGGCGCACGGCTGGATCGCTCGCCTTGCGCCCCTGCATCACCCCGAAGCGCTGGCGGGCGGCGGCCGCCATGACGCGGTTGGCGATCGCGAAGGCCTCACGGATGTCGGGTTCGGCCAGAGCCTCGATGCCGCGGGCGATGCGCTCGGCCTGGTTGCGGGCATCGCCCAGGAGCCGCTCCGCGGTGGCCTGCTGGTGGGGCTTGAGGCCGCTCACCTTGGCCTGCTCGTCGATCCAGGCGCGGTAGAGATCCACCAAGGGCATCAGGGCATCGCGCACTGCGGCAAAGCCATCGCTGGCGAGCTGATCAAGCTCCTCCATGCGCAGCTCACAGCCCACGTCGTCCCGGGGCGACACCTTCTCCACCGTGGCCTGGGGGATCCAGGTGGTGCGCAGCCGTGAGCAACTGCCGTCGGCCGCCAGATCCGCCTCCACACCTACGTTGTGCCCCACGCCGTACTCACAGGCATCGCGGAACTGCAGGGCATTCACCACCTCGTCCCAATCGCCGCTGGCGCGGCTGGCCTGGAGATCCAGGCGGGGCACAAAGCCCTGGGGGCAGCGCAGCTCCAGTTCGGCCTGGAAGGCCGACTGCTGGTCGCGTTCCACCAGGGTGGCGGCCTTCTTGCGCTCGTTGGTGAAAAACAGCGTGACGGCGACGGTACCGGCGGGATAGCCCTGGTGATCCGGCGCTGGCCGGCAGTGCCAGCGCAGACGCAGCCCATCGCTGTTGGGCCAGAGGCGATCGGCCAGGCCCTGAGGACTGGTGATGTCGCTGTGGCTCAGCTCCAGGGGTTCCTGCCGCGGCCTGCGTTGCCAGGTCTGCCCTTCTCGGCCGGAGCCACCGCTGGCGGCGCCATCCGGGCTGGACCCGCCTGGGAGCTTGGTGTAGTCGCCCCAGCGGGCGATCAGCTGCAGCTCACCGCCCGGTGGCAGCAACACGCTGACGCCGATGGAGGAGGTGAACAGCTGGGGCTTGGCCGGGCCCTGCTCGCTGGGGCCGGCGTCATCACCGGCACTGCCGGGTTTGTAGGCCGTGGCGGAGCCGCGGGATCTGCGCAGATCGACGCCATCGGCAGCGGCGAAGTCGTCGTCGGCCGTGTCGTCGCAGCGCAGCGAGAGATCGGTGTGGGTGGGGACGAGGAAGCCGGTGGGGTACCAGCTGCTGGGCAGGCGGTCGAGCGTTTCTGTTTCCAGTCCTTCGGCATCGGACCCCAGGGCCTTGAGCACCCGCTGGGTGGGGCCGATCAGATCGAGCTCCAGGGCGATGACGAGCTGGCTGCGGACCTGCGCCGAACCGGTGGCTGCTGGGGATGCGGTCATGGGCGCAGTGTCGCAGTGCCGAGGAGAGGGAAGGGCTGTGTCTCGTGCGAATGACGAGGACCGTTAGACGAAGACGAAGAGGGCAAGGCTGGCGCCGCTCGGCCACCAGGACACCGCACCACAGGCGGCGAGCAGTCGATGGGCCCGCTCGATGGCAGCGGGCTGCTGGCGCTCGAACAACCAGGGCGGCAGCAGACTGGGGCGGCACCAGCCTGATTCACAACCTCGTTGGCGTCCGTTCGCCAGCATGGAGGTGGCAGAAACTGAAAAGCGTGCCACTTGGCCAGCTGAGTGCCATAGCCTGCGGTGCAGGAGTGATCCCGACCGGCGATGAGCGAGTCTTCGGCTTCTGTGGAAGTGAGCCTGGGCCGGCAGGGGCGGCTGGTGATCCCAGCGCCGCTGCGGCGCTCTCTGGGCCTGGAAGAAGGTGATCGGCTGGTGGCACGCAAGGAAGCCGATCGCCTGGTGCTGGAAAAGCCTGAGCAGATCAAACAACGGCTCAAGGCTCGCTTTGCAAAGGTGCCGCTGGAGCGCCGGCTCGTGGAGGAACTGATCGCCGAACGGCGCGAGGAGAGCCGGCGGGAGGGTGTGGGGTGACGGTGGTGCTGGATGCCTCTGCCCTTCTGGCGTACCTGCTGCAGGAACCAGGCACCGAGGTGGTGGATGGGCTGTTGAGCGGCGCACGAATGGCCAGTGTGAACTGGGCTGAGGTGGTGCAGAAGGCGCTTTCCGCCGGGGTGGATGTGGAAGGAATGCGAGACGAGCTGCAGGCGCTCGGGATGCAGGTGGAGCCCTTTCTGGCCGTGGATGGCGAACGAGCCGGCCAGTTGTGGCTCCACACCCGGCAGCAGGGCCTGTCCCTGGGCGATCGCGCCTGCCTCAGCCTGGGGTTGCGGCTGGGCCTGAAGGTGGTGACCTGCGATCGAGCCTGGGCTCAGCTGCCGTTGGAACTGGAGGTTCAGATCGTGCGATGAGATCCAGCTGGCCCTGGTGGAGGCGCAGGATCAGGGCCCGAGCCTGGGGCTGCGCCCCATCGCATGCCTCACCTGAGGAAGCCATGGCAGTCCAGACGCATCTGAGGCATGCTGGGGAGGTATTGGAGCGAGGGGCATGGCTGTTCAGGTGCGAACGGACGCGGCCCCCAGCGGGCTTGACGAGGGCTTGGTGCTGCGCAGGGCGCTGCAGAGCGCCGGCGAAGAGCTGGGGCTCTCGGCCCAGGACACCGCCCGGGCGATCGGCAAGAGCCGCACGTTTTTCGAGCAGGCACGGGCCCAGGGCCGCATTGATCCACACACCCGGCAGATGATTGCGCTGGTGCTGCGGCTGCATCGCAGCCTGTCGGCCCTGGTGGGCGACGACACGGAGCTGATGCGGCACTGGATCGACACCGCCAACCGGCACACCGGTGGCATCCCGCGCCAGCAACTGCAGGACCCCGAACAACTGGTGGAGCTGGTGCAGTATCTCGATGCCATGCGCGGGCGCCCGTGAGCGAAGCCTCCGGCGTGGATCACACGGCCCTCACCAGCCTGGATGGGGTGGTGCTGCGGCTGGTGGAACAACAGGGAGCCCAGGCCACACGCCGGATCACCGGCAACCTCGATGAACAGGCCTGGTTGGAGGACTTTCTCGAGGCCAGCAAACCTGCGCTGCCCAGTGAGGAGGAATGCCCCGTGCGCCATCGGCTGCTGCTCACCCCGTTCCGCTACCGAAAGCCCCATGGCTCCCGCTTTGCCACGCGATGGGAGAGGGGGTTGTTCTACGGATCACGCAGCCGCTTCGGTTGTCTGTTGGAGGGGGCGTATTACGAGCTGGTGTTCCAGAACGGTCCGGAGCGACCGTTCCCCCGCAGTGCTGCGATGCGAAAGGCACTCTTTCACGTGCAGATCCGCACCAACCAAGGCCTGACCCTGCAGCTGCAGGGAGGCAACAGCCTGCAGGCCCTGTTGCGGGATCCGCTGAACAGCGGCTTGTGCCAGGCCATCGGGGCCGAGATGCGCTCAGCGGGGATCGAAGCCTTTGAGTACCACTCAGCTCGCAGCGAGGAGGATGTGGTCCAGATTGGAGTCATCAGCTGCTGCGTGTTCACCGGCACGCCCTTCGATCAGGTGGAGGTGCAAGTGGAAGCAAGCCAAAATGATGTGTCGTTCCGTTGCCTGGATGACAACAGCGTGCACCACTTCCAGCGGCAGCACTTCGAAGTGAATGGAGAGCTGCCCCGGCCCATGCATTGATGACGGTGACGTGGACCCCAGAAACTGAACCAGTCCTTATGAGAGCTTCCCTACCAGCCAGACTTGGCCAGGAGAAGCCCCATGAAACGCAAGCGCCACACACCCGAGCAGATCATCCGCAAGCTGCGCACCGCTGAGCAGCTCCTCAACCAGGGCCAGAC
>JAWOBH010000218.1:0-3367 GCA_046498125.1 Prochlorococcaceae cyanobacterium
CGCCGCCATGGGGATGCCGAGGGGCACGGCACTGGCGAAGATCCAGGGACGGCATCAACGACCCGGTCGTGGGCTGGCTGAGCGACAAGCCCCACACCCGCTGGGGCCCGCGCCTGCCCTGGATCTTCGCCAGTGCCGTGCCCCTCGGCATCGCCATGGCGGCGATGTGGTGGGTGCCGCCCGGCGCCCCATGGGTGAAGTTCGTCATCTTCATCCTGATCTCGGCCGTGGCCCAGAGCTTCTACACGGCCGTGAACCTGCCCTACACAGCCCTGGCCGCCGAACTCACCACGAGCGTGGCCCTGCGCACGCGGCTGAACACGGCCCGCTTCAGCGGCTCGATCGTCGCCTCGCTGGTGGGGGTGGTGCTGGGGGCACTGCTGCTGCAGGACCACAGCGATGCGGCCCGCTTCCTGCAGGTGGGCATGCTCGCCGGCGTCATCGTCACCGCCACCACGCTGCTCTGCGGCTGGGGGCTGGCGCCTGTGGCCCTGCACTGCCAGCGGCCACAGCGGCAGGCGGGCACCACCCGGCGCCTGCTGAGCGGCGTGCTCAGCAACGGCCGCTTCCTGCGGGTGATCGGCCTCTATCTGCTGCTCTGGTGCGCCCTGCAGCTGATGCAGACGGCCGCACTGATCTATCTGCCGGTGGTGCTGCACCTGCCCCAGAGCTGGAGCAACTGGCTGCTGCTGCCGTTCATCGTCAGCAGCCTGGCGGGGCTGTGGGTTTGGAATGGGGTCAGCCAGCGCGCCGGGCGGGTGCGGGCGCTGCAGCTTGGCTCGGCCCTGTGGATCAGCGGCTGCCTTCTGGCGATGGTGCTGCCGCCCCTGAACCCCGCCGTTGCCCCCTTCGGCTCGACGGACAACGCCCTGCGCCTGGTGCTGGTGCTGCTCACCATCGTGCTGGCCGGGCTGGGAGCCTCGACGGCCTACCTGATCCCCTGGTCCCTGCTGCCCGACGCCATCGACGCCGACCCCGAGAAACCCGCAGGGCAATACAGCGCCTGGATGGTGCTGAGCCAGAAGCTCTGCATCAGCCTGGCGCTCTTTTTCTTCGGCAACCTGCTCAGCCTCAGCGGTTACCAGGCGGCCCTGGTCAGCGATCAGCCCACCAGCGCCCTGGTGGCGATCCGGCTGAGCATGGGGCTGATTCCGGCCACCCTGGTCGTGCTGGGGCTGGTGGTGATGCGACGCTGGCCCCATCGCCCCCTGCAGCCGAGATGACGCGCCGGTTCCGGCTTCCGCTGGTCAGGCACCGCCTGAAGCTGCCGCGCTGGGCCAGCCGCCTCGGCGCCAGCACCATGATCGGCGGGCAGGCGGTGAGTGCCATCGCCCGCGGCCGCATCGGCTTCAACGACCTGATGCAGGAGCTGATGGAGGCCGGCCCCGCCAGTTTCCTGATCGTGCTGATCACGGCCCTGGCCACCGGCACCGTGTTCAACATCCAGGTGGTGGCGGAGCTCTCCAAACAGGGCGCCAACTCCGCCGTGGGCGGGCTGCTGGCGCTGGGTCTGGCCCGGGAGATCGCCCCCCTGCTCACCGCCACCCTGCTCACAGGCAAGGTGGCCACGGCCTACGCCGCCGAGCTGGGCACCATGAAGGTCACCGAACAGATCGACGCCATCACCATGCTGCGCACCGACCCGGTGGAGTATCTGGTGGTGCCGCGGGTGCTGGCGATGGTGATCATGGCCCCGGTGCAGTGCCTGCTGTTCTTCTGGGTGGGCATCTGGTCGGGGCAGACCAGCAGCACCCTCCTCTACAACATCCCCCCCAGCGTGTTCTGGACCTCCGTGCGCACCTGGATGCAACCGGAGGATCTGCCCTCGATGCTGGTGAAGGCACTGGTGTTCGGGTTGCAGATCGCTGTGCTGGCCTGCGGCTGGGGGCTCACCACCCGGGGTGGCCCCAAGGAGGTGGGCACCAGCACCACCGGCGCTGTGGTGATGATCCTGGTCACGGTGGCGTTGATGAACGCCGTGCTCACGTCGGTGCTGTTTGCTTGAAGCACGTGCTGTTCGCTTGATGGTCGATGACGGCTTCTGACTCTGCCCAGCCGATGCTGCTCAGCCCCCACTACGGCGTCGCCGCCGGCGTGACGGGGCTGGGCCTGGCCTGCCTGGCCCTGCTGCCGCTGTGGCCGGGGGCGCTCTGGCTGGCCCTGGCGGTGAGCCTGCTGGGGCTGTTCCTGGTGCTGCAGACGGCCCTGCTGCGGCTGGAGTTCAACGGCGAGGCCCTGGTGGTGCGGCGCGGGGGCCAGGAGCTGCGCCGCTTCCCCTACGACGCCTGGCTGGGCTGGCGGCTGTTCTGGCCGGGGGTGCCGATCATCTTTTACTTCAGGGAGCGGCAGAGCATTCACCTCCTGCCCGTGCTGTTCAATGCCGCCAGCCTGCGGCAGCAGCTGCAGAGCCGCCTGCCCCAGCTCAGCGCCGTGGCCGCCGACGGCTCCGCCAATTCCGATGACGCCGCCTGAACGGCCCATGTCCGACGCCCCCCTCACGCCAGACGCCCCGGACGCTGACAACGCCGTCAGCCCGCAAACGGCCGCAGCTGAAGTCACCGCGCCTGAAGTCTCCGCGCCTGAAGCCGCCGCCTGGCAGGAGCTGGCCCTCCAGGAGCTGCGCCAGCGCCGCAGCGAGCTGGAACGGGAGATCGCCGAGCTGGAATCGCGCCGGGCGGCGATCAGCAGGGAGATCGCCAGCAGCTACGCCGGTCAGGCCGATGCCGTGGCCCGGCGACTGAAGGGGTTTCAGGACTACCTGGTGGGGGCCCTGCAGGATCTGGCGGTGGCGGCCGAGCAGATCGACCTGGTGCCCCAGCCGCTGCTGGTGCAACCCTCGCCGATCGATGCCGCGGCCCGCGAGCAGGCGGCGGCGGCCGCTGTGGCGGCCGAGCCGGTCGGGGCGGGAGCGGGCGGTCCGTTCGGCGGCGACGCCGAGCTGATCCGCAGCCGGCTGGCGGCCTTCCAGGGCCAGCCCGACTTCTACGCCGAGCCCTGGAAACTGCGCCGCACCCTGGAGGCTCCCGGGGCCGCCGCCCTGGAGAGCTGGTTTCTGGAGCAGGGCGGCCGTGGCGCCCAGCCCAGCAGCGGCAGCCGCAGCCGCAATGGCCTGCTCACGGCGGCGGTGATCGCCATCCTCGGGGAGCTCTACGGCGACCGCTTCCAGACCCTGGTGCTGGCCAGCCAGCCGGAGCGGCTGGGGGAATGGAGGCGCAGCCTCCAGGACTGCCTGGGCCTGGGCCGCGAGGACTTCGGCCCCAGCAGCGGCATCGTGCTGTTCGAGCGCGCCGAGGCCCTGATCGAGCGGGCCGACCGGCTGGAGGAGCGCGGCGAACTCCCCTTCATCGTGATCGACGCCGCCGAACCC
>JAWOBH010000266.1:0-3883 GCA_046498125.1 Prochlorococcaceae cyanobacterium
GCCGCCAGCGGCGCCCGGGCCCCAGGGCCGACGGCTTTCCGGCCGTGGTTGTCCCGGCGGGAACGCTCCACCACTGGCCGTCCCTGGGGTCCTGCACCAGCACCGGCGCCTCGGCTGCGGTCGCCGTGGCCCCTGGCCGCAGGTGGCGTTGAACAAACCGCAGCAGCAGCCCATCAATGCCGTCGCCCCAGTTCAGATGGGTCCAGGCACCGATGCGCAGCAGGGGGTTGGCGCCGGCCTGCCGCGCCCGCTGCCAGAGCTCCAGCACCCCCTCCAGGTGCGGGTCATACCAACCTCCGATCAGCAGCATCGGCCGCTGCCAGAGGGCCGTCGGTGGCTCGTGCCGGATCCAGCCCTCGGCCCGGCCGGGGTCCTGGCCCAGCCAGCGCCGGGCCATGCCCCCCGGGTCGAACTGCTCCAGCAGCTCCGCTCCCTCCTGGAGGAACCGGCCTGAGTCGAGGCTGTGGCGGATCCGCCACCAGCCCTCCTGGTCGCCCCGGCGGCGGCACTGCAGCGCCGCCAGCTGCAACCCCCAGCCCAGCCCCAGGGCCCACCAGTGGGCGCCACCGCTGCTGGCCCAGTGGCGGCGCTCATCCAGGCCCGTCATCGCCGGCGCCAGGCAGTCAGGCAACCCCTCGGCGTCGTGGGCATCGCTGAGCAGCTGGGTGAGGCCCTGGTAGGAGAAGCCCACCATCCCCACCCGGCCATTGCTGCCCGGCAGGCGCCGCACCCAGCGCAGGCTGTCGGCCGTGTCGCCGGCCTCCTGGGCGAAACCGCCGAAGCTTCCCTGCGAGTCGCCCTGGCCGCGCACGTCCTGCACCACCACCAGAAACCCCTGGCGGGCGAACCAGAGCGGATGGGGCAGCACGGGGGTGGAGGCGATGGCCCGGCCGTAGGGCTGGCGCATCAGCAGCACCGGCCAGGGTCCGGGGCCGGGGGGCTGCCAGATCCGGCTCACCAGCTCCACCCCATCGCGGCAGGTCAGCCGGGCATCCCGCCAGTGCACCGCCTGGTCGCTCAGCGCACGTCGGGGCAGTGCATGCCCACCACGTAGGTGGTGAGCACCTCGGCGTCCATCACGCTCAGACCCTCCTGGGCGGCGATGGTGCGGGTGGCCTGCTTGCTGGTGTAGGAGATCCCCTGCTTGTTCATCTCCCGCAGCTGGTTGCAGAGGGCCTTGGCCCGGGCCGGATTGCGCCGCACCGACTCCAGCAGACTCGACTGGGCCCTCGCCGGGGCGACCAGCTCCGCACCGGGGAGGGCGGCCGTGAGCAGGGCCAGGGAGGCGATCGCGCCGGCGATCGCGCCAGCCAACGTGCCGCGTTGCCGATGCTGCTGCAGACGGGGCTGTTGGTGGTGGTGAAGTGCAGCCACGTCCTCTCCGCGTCTGCCCCTATTCCAGGGCGCTGGCGCAGGGCCGGAGCCGGCCGGGGGTCAGTTTGCGGCCCGGCGAGCCCGGCTGATCCATCCCTGCACGGTGGCCATGTCCGGTGGGGTCACGGCCTGGCCGGTGAGGCGCCGCTGCAGGCGCCCGGCCTGCACCCAAAGCTGCTGGGGGTCGGCCCGGGCCAGGCCGCGGGCATCGGCGATGCCGGCATGGAGCAGCAGGGCGGCCTGGGCCGGCTCAAGCCCCACCACCGCCACAAGCCGCGCCTGGCCCCGCAGCCGCCGCAGGGTGGGTTCGCTGGCGCCGCCCTGGCCAGCCAGCTGCCGCAACTGGGGATCGTCCAGCGCGGCCAGGGCCTGCCAGCTGCTGATGCCATGGCGCTCCAGCAGCCTGGCCTCGGCGGCGGCATGGGCGGGGAGCTGCCAGGCCGGGCCGCTCATGGGGTCGCCGTGGGGCCGCCGGCCACGCTCACCGTGCCATCGGCGAAGTTGCGGGTGGCCTCCGCCACCACCAGCGGGCGGCTGAGACCCGGAGCCACCCGCTCCACTCCCCGCAGCCGCACCCGCACCAGGCCATCGGGAATGGTGCGGCCTCCGCCGCTGAGATTGCGGGCCACCTGCTCCACGCTGGCCCTGGCGGTGGCGGCGTCCAGGTCGGCCGGAGCGGCAGCCACCACCAGATCGGTGCCGTTGTCGAACACCACCGGCACACTCACGGCGCCCTCCACCACCACCCGCGGCCGGTAGCTCACCGCGAAGGCGAGACAGGACAGGGAGAGCAGCACCGTGAAGCTGGTGATCCCCACCAGACGGAAGCGGATGCCCCAGCGCAGCGCGAAGGCGGTGATGGTGAGCACCCCCAGCAGGCCACTGGCGGCCCCCAGCCATTGCCCGGCCACCAGCGAGATCGGATCGGTGCTCATCGGTTCACGCTCAGGGGTTGCTGCTCTGGGTTCGCTGCTCAGGGTTGCTGCTGATCGGGTGCTGCGAATCGGGGGTTCGCGGCGGCCGGAAGGGGGCCCTTGGCAACGCCCTTATATTGCGGCTCTGGCGATACCGGTGGCTCCAGGTTCATGGCGGAGTTGCCACCCCAGGGCCGGCCTCCGTCCCCAGCTGAGCCCGCCAATCCCTCCCCTGATCCCGGTCCCCGGCCCACCCCTCCGACCCGTTCGCGCCTGCGTTTACCGCTGATCCTGGCGGCGCTGGCCGGAACGGCAGCCACGGTGGCGGTGCTGTCGCTGGATCGCCTGGCGGCCCGCACCTACGGCCGCCTGCAGCCCGGCCTGGAGCGTGACCTCGGTGAGGCCCTGGGCCAGCCCGTGGCCCTGGGCCCCTACCGCGGCCTCACCTGGCTGGGCCTACGCCTGGGGCCCAGCCAGGTGCAGGCCCTGCCTTCCCACCCCTCCAGCGTGGCGCTGGGCGGGATCGGCCTCAGCCTCGATCCGCTCGCCAGCCTGCGCCGCCGGCTGCCGGTGCTGCAGGTGAACCTGCAGGGGGTGGAGGCCAACCTGCGCCCCAACGAGGAGGGCAGCTACTGGCGCCTGCCCGATCCCGACCCGGAGGCCGAACCGCCGCGCCTGGTGGCCCGGGTGCGGCTGCCCCAGCCGGCGCGGGTGGTGCTGGAGCGTGGCACCCGCGAGGGCGAACTGGCGTTGCAGGGCACCGTGGTGATCGAACCCCACCGCGCCCGGGCCTCGGCCCTGCTGCGCCTGCGCCCCCTGGCCCCGGGGGCGGCTGCCCCCGGGGCCCTGCAGCTGCGGGGGGGCGGCAACTGGCGCAGCAACCAGTGGCAGGCCCAGCTCAGCAGCCGCGACCTCGGTCTGCAGTGGCCCGCCGACCTGCTGGGCCTGGATGGGGAGCTCAATGGCCGCGTGGATGGGGAGCTGCAGTTGGCCTGGCGCGACGGTGAGCCCGACTGCCAGGGCGATCTGCTCCTGCGCCAGCTGAGCTGGCGACCCCAGCCCGACCAGCCGTCCCTCAGCCTCGAGCGCCCCCTGCTGCGCTGTCAGGGGCGGGATCTGAGCCTGCCCTCCAGCACCTGGCGCTGGGCTGAGCGCAGCGGCCAGGTGGGGCTGCGGGCCCGCTGGCGGCCCGGTCAGCTGCTGCTCGAGAATCTCCAGCTCACCTCGGGCCGCTCCTGGCTGTGGGCCGGCGGCGTGCTCAGCCCCAACCCGGAGCTCCGTGGTGACTGGCAGCTGGACCCGGCCGATCTGCCCCTGCCGGAGGGCCTGGATCCAGACCTGGTGGGGTCCCAACTGCGGGGCAGCCTGCAGCTGGCGGGAAGCTGGAGCGAGCCCCTGCTCAGCACCCGGGTGAGCCAGGCCAGCAATGCCCTGCTCGGCTCCTGGCAGGCGCAGCTGCGCTGGCGGGACCAGCGGCTGCTGCTGGACCGCTTCACCAGTGACTACCTCAGGGGCCAGGGCAGCCTGCCGCTCACCCTGGCCGGCGGCGAGGGCCTGCGCGCCGGTCTGCTCGATCTGCGCCTGCAGGTGCAGCG
>JAWOBH010000293.1:0-19978 GCA_046498125.1 Prochlorococcaceae cyanobacterium
CAGCAGGGCCACCTGGCTGGCGGTGCGCAGTCCGGAGCCTCCCATCATGCGGATGTACATCCAGCTGATCGGCAGGATCGAGGCGCTGCCCAGGGGTGCCGCGGCCACCGGCCCCACCGCCGCTCCGCCCTTCCCGGCGGCGCCGGGCAGGAAGGGCAGCAGGTGCTTGGCCACGGCGATCGGCCCCACCCCCGGCCCACCGCCGCCGTGGGGGATGCAGAAGGTCTTGTGCAGGTTGAGGTGACACACGTCGGCTCCGTAGAGCCCGGGCTTGCACAGCCCAACCTGGGCGTTGAGATTGGCGCCGTCGAGATACACCTGGCCGCCGCGCCCGTGCACCAGCGCGCAGATGCGGCGGATGGCGGGCTCGAACACCCCGTGGGTGGAGGGATAGGTGACCATCAGGGCCGCCAGGCGCTCGGCGTGGGCATCGGCCTTGGCCTCCAGGTCGGCCAGATCCACGTTGCCCTGCTCGTCGCAGGCCACCGCCACCACCCGCAACCCGGCCATCACGGCGCTGGCCGGGTTGGTGCCGTGGGCGCTGGTGGGGATCAGGCACACGTCACGGTGCTGCTCACCACGGCTGCGGTGCCAGGCCCGGATCGCCAGCAGGCCGGCGTATTCCCCCTGGGAGCCGGCATTGGGCTGCAGGGACACGCCGGCAAAGCCGGTGATCGCCGCCAGCCAGCGCTCCAGGTCGGCCGCCAGGTGCCCGTAGCCCGCCTGCTGGTCGGCGGGCGCGAAGGGATGCAGCCGGGCGAAGGCGGGCCAGCTCACCGGCAGCAGCTCGGCCGCCGCGTTGAGCTTCATGGTGCAGCTGCCCAGCGGGATCATGCCGTGCACCAGCGAGAAGTCGCGGGACACCAGGCGCTGGATGTAGCGCAGCAGCTCGGTTTCGCTGCGGTGCTGATGGAACACCGGCTGGGACAGCCAGGCCCCCTGGCGGCGGGGCAGGGGCCTGGAACAGGCCTGCCAGGCCTGCTGCCAGGGGCGATCTCCCTGCTCCAGGGAGCGCTCGAGGGCCTCCCAGGCGGCGGCCAGGGCGGGCGGCAGAGGCGCGTCGCCACTGGCGGCTTCAGGAGCGCCCGCCAGGGCCGCCAGCAACTGGCGCAGCTCGGCCGCAGTGCTGCACTCATCGAGGCTGATGCCCACCCCGTCCGGCTGGCGGCGCAGGTTGAAGCCGCCGGCCAGGGCGGCGGCCATCAGGCGGTCGGGATCGGCCGTGGGCAGCACCAGGGTGCCGAAGCCTGGACCGGCTTCGCTCTCCAGGCCAAGGGCGGCCAGGGCGGCCACCAGGGCCTGGCGCAGGCCGGCGATGCGGGCGGCGATGGCCGCCAGGCCGTCCGGCCCGTGGTGCACGGCGTAGAAGCCGGCCATCACCGCCAGCAGCACCTGGGCGGTGCAGATGTTGCTGGTGGCCCGGTCGCGGCGGATGTGCTGCTCGCGGGTCTGCAGCGCCAGGCGCAGGGCCGGCCGGCCCTCGGCATCGCGGGAGCGGCCCACCAGGCGGCCGGGGATCTGACGCTTGTAGGCCTCCCGGGTGGCGAAGAAGGCGGCGTGGGGCCCGCCGCAGCCCATGGGCACGCCATAGCGCTGGGCACTGCCCACGGCGATGTCGGCCCCCAGCTCAGCCACCGGCGCCAGCAGCACCTGGGCGAGCGGATCGATCACCACGGCGCGGACCAGGCCGGCCTCGCCGGCGGCGGCCAGCAGCGGCGCCGGATCCCAGAGCCGACCGCGGTCGCCGGGCAGCTGCAGCAGCAGGCCGAAGGCATCGGCCCTCAGAGTCTGCAGCTCGCCCCGGGCGGCCTGGGCGGCCAGGGCTTCGGCGTCCACCAGCTCCAGGGTGATGCCGAGGGGTTCGGCCCGGGTCTGCAGCACCGCCAGGGTCTGGGGAAACACCTGGCGATCCACCAGGAACCGTGCGGCCTGCCGGCGCCCGCAGACCGCCCGGGCCAGGGCCATGGCCTCGGCGGCGGCGGTGGCCTCATCCAGCAGCGAGGCGTTGGCGATCGGCAGGCCGGTGAGCTCGCTGATCAGGGTCTGGAAGTTGAGCAGGGCCTCGAGGCGGCCCTGGGCGATCTCGGCCTGGTAGGGGGTGTAGGCGGTGTACCAGGCGGGGTTCTCGAACACGTGACGCTGGATCAGCGCCGGGGTGGCCGTGCCGTAGTAACCCTGGCCGATCAGGGAACGCACCACCTGGTTCTGAGCCGCGATCGCCCCCAGCTCAGCCAGGGCCCGGGCCTCGTCACAGGGCTCAGGCAGGGAGCCGGCGGCGACCCCGGGCGGCAGAAGAATGTCAGCGGGCACCACCTGTGCGGCCAGCTGCTCCAGGCTCTCCAGGCCCAGTTCGGACAGCATCAGGGCCTGATCGGCGTCGCTGGGGCCCAGGTGGCGCTGGCTGAATCCCTCGCTGGTCATCCCTGGCCCTGCACCTTGGCGGCGTAGGTGTCGGCCGGCATCAGGGCATCGAGCTGCTCGGGGACTTCGGGGCGTACCAGCAGCAGCCAGCCCTCGCCATAGGGGTCGTTCTGCAGCTCCTCGGGGTTGGCCAGCACCGCCTCGTTGCGGGCCTCCACCACGCCGCTGATGGGCGCCAGCAGGTCCTCCACCGCCTTCACCGACTCCACACTGCCGAAGCTCTGGCCACAGCTGAGCTCGGCCCCCACCTCGGGCAGCTCCACAAACACGATGTCGCCGAGCTGATCCACGGCAAAGGCACTGAGGCCGAGGCGCGCGCGCTCCCCCTCGGGCCGCACGTATTCGTGACTGTCGGCGTAGCGGCAGTCGCTGGGGAAGCTGAGCGCCATGGCTGGCGGGCCTGCAAGCGGTGCCGCTCAGTCTGTCGGAAGGCGGTGGGATTCGCTGATCGCCGTCAGGGCCCGTTGCAGGGCGATGGCGGCATGGGCCCTGTGGCTGCCGCCCTGCACGTAGAGCACGTAGGGCTCGCGCAGGGGACCGTCGGCGGAGAACTCGCTGGTGCTGCCATCGATGAAGGTGCCGCCGGCCATCACCAGCTCGCTGGCGTAGCCGGGCATGGGCGCCGGCACCGGATCGAGGTAGGAGCCGATCGGCGAGGCGGCCTGAAAGGCGCGGCAGACAGTCTTCAGCAGCTCGGGCGAACCCAACCGCACGGCCTGGATCACGTCGCTGCGGGGAGCGCCGGGCAGGGGATTGACGGCGTAGCCCAGATCACTGAACACCCGGGCGATCAGCTCGCTGCAGATCAGCGCTTCGGCCACCATCTGCGGCGCCAGGAACAGGCCCTGAAACAGCAGCCGGTTGAGATCGAAGCTGCTGCCGCCCTCGCTGCCGATGCCCGGGGCGGTGAGCCGGCAGCAGGCCTGCTCCACCAGCGCGGCCCGGCCGGCCACGTAGCCGCCGCTGGGGGCGATGGTGCCGCCCAGGTTCTTGATCAGCGAGCCGGCGATCAGATCGGCGCCCACGGCGGTGGGCTCCAGCGGCTCCACCAGCTCGCCATAGCAGTTGTCCACGAACACCACACAGCCGGGCTGGATGGCCTTAGCCCGCTCCGCCAGAGCGCCGATCTCGGCCACCGCCAGCGAGGGACGCCAGCTGTAGCCGCAGCTGCGCTGGATCAGCACCATCCGGGTGGGCACCGCAAGAGCGTCGGCCAGTCCGTCCCAGTCGATGCCGCCATCGGGGCGCAGATCGAGTTCGTCGTAGCGGATGCCGAAGTCGGCCAGGGAGCCCTGGCCGCGGCCGCGGATGCCGATCACCTCCTCGAGGGTGTCGTAGGGGCGGCCCGTCAGGGCCAGAAGCCGGTCGCCGGGCCGCAGCACGCCGAACAGGGCGGCGGCGATGGCGTGGGTGCCGCTCACGAACTGCAGGCGCACGGCGGCGGCCTCGGCCTGCAGCACCCGGGCGAACACCCGATCGAGCACCTCACGGCCCTGGTCGCCGTGGCCGTAGCCGCTCACCGAGGCGAAGTGCTGCACCCCCACCCGCTCGGCGGCAAAGGCGTCGAGCACCCGCTCCAGGCGCCCCTGCACCGCGGCGGTGTGGACAGCGGCCAGGGGCGCGATCGCGGCCTGGGCGGCGGCCACCCGCTCGGCCGCCCAGCTGCCGGCCGTCATGCGCCGCGGGGCGGACTGGCCACCGCCACGCTGGCCAGTTGGGCCCGGATCGCCGCCCCGAGATCAGCCTCCGGCGCAGCCGCCCAGCCCCGCTCCTGCAGCTCGCGGGCCCGCTGGCGCAGCAGCTCCAGAACCTGATCGGTCTCGAGTTCCCCCTCCCCGGCCGCCCCCAGGGCCGCCAGGGTGAGGCTCAGGTCGGGCAGTTCCGCATCCAGTTCGGCGGCGGTGTAGTCGCGCTGGCCGGCCATCACCTCGGCAAAGCGTTCGCGCCGCTGGCGCTTGCCCACCGGATAGGCGGCCAGCACCGGCTCGCGGCAGAGCCGCCAGGGACGTCCGGCAGAGAAGAGGTCGGCAAGGGCGGCGCTGAGGGCGGCGGCTTCGCCGTCGGCGATGCGCAGATCGAAGGCGGCCGGCGGCTGACGCAGCCCCACGAACACCTCCAGCAGCTCGCCAGGCCCCAGCACCGGCTCGCCCGGGGCCTGCACCGGCAGGGCCGAGGACTCGAGGGCCGCCAGCAGTTCGGGATGGCCCACGAGGCGCTGGCGCAGGTCGGGGGAGAGCGTGCCGCCGGGGGCCTCCTCCGCCAGCAGGCGGTTGATGCGGCCCAGGGCCAGGAACACCTCCGGCCCCGGAGAGGCGAGCTTGCCGTTGCGCAGCATCGACAGCTGGGAGTTGTGCACCCGGCCCAGATCGAGCGCCTCCGCCAGCCCCGGCAGCACCCGGTGGCTCCAGCCGTTACGGCCGTGCCAGACGCGGATCAGGTGGGCGAAGGCCACCCGGCCGGCGGTGAGGTCATCCCGATAACCCACGTCTTGGCTCGCAATCCGAATTCGTATTGCTACCATCTTATCGATTGATCAGGAGTCGGTCCGCTATGGCCGCTACAACCGCCACACGATCAGGAGCCCGCACCGCAGCCCGCGGCGCCGTGGGCACCCCTGCATCCCGCCCCTCGTCCCGTGGCACCCGCCAGCCCGCCTTCATCAACAAGGGTGAGGAGGGGATCCGCCGGGCCGAGGCCCTGCATCTCGCCCGCGCCGGCGAACCCGAACCCACCATCAAGCGCGGCACCCGCTGGGGCACCATCACCTTCATGGTGGCGATCCACGCCCTGGCCCTGGTGGCCCTGCTGCCCCGGTTCTGGAGCGTGCCCGCCGTGGCCAGCTTCCTGGTGCTCTATTGGGTCACCGCCTGCCTGGGCGTGACCATCGGCTACCACCGCATGCTCAGCCACCGCGCCTTCCGGGTGCCCAGGTGGCTGGAGCGCTTCTTCGCCACCTGCGGCGCCCTCAGCTGCCAGCACGGCCCGATCGACTGGGTGGGCCTGCACCGCCACCACCACAAGTTCTCCGACACCGAGGTGGACCACCACACCAGCCTGAAGGGCTTCTGGTGGAGCCACATGGGCTGGATGTTCCACACCATCCCGGCCATGTCGGCCGTGCCCCGGCTCACCGGTGATCTGGCCAAGGACCCCTACTACCGCTGGCTGAACACCTGGTTCCTGCTGCTGCAGCTGCCCCTGGCCGGCCTGCTGTTCTGGATCGGCACGGTCACCGGCGCCGGCGGCTGGGCCCTGGTGTTGTGGGGCATTCCCCTGCGCCTGGTGGTGGTGTACCACTGCACCTGGCTGGTGAATTCGGCCACCCACTGCTGGGGCAAGGTGAGCCACGACAGCGGCGACCACTCCAAGAACAACCCCTGGGTGGCGGCGCTCACCTTCGGCGAGGGCTGGCACAACAACCACCACGCCTTCCCCCATTCGGCCCGCCACGGTTTCGGTCGCCAGATCGACCTCACCTGGCAGCACATCCGCCTGATGCGCAAGCTGGGGCTGGCCAGGCAGGTGCGTCTGCCCGCCGCGGCAGCCCTGCGCTCCCGGCGCTGATCCCAGCGGGGTCCGCAACCGCTGATCTAGGCTAGCCGATCGGCTCGTGATCCATCTCCCTCCCCGTACCTCCATGGCCAAGCGCGTACAAGTCGTCCTCAGCGAAGACGTCCTCAGCCTGGGCAAGGACGGGGACCTGGTGGAGGTGGCACCCGGCTACGCCCGCAACTTCCTGGTGCCCACCGGCAAGGCCGTGCCGGTGACCTCGGCCGTGATGCGCCAGGTGGAGGCCCGCCGGGCCAAGGAAGCCGAACGCCAGGCCGCCCTCAAGGCCGAGGCCGAAGCCTTCCGCACCGCCCTGGCCACCATCGGCCGCTTCACGGTGAAGAAGCAGACCGGCGGCGACGACGTGCTGTTCGGCACCGTGACCAACGGTGATGTGGCCGAGGCCATCGAGGTGGCCACCAAGAAGGATGTGGACCGGCGGGCCATCACCGTGCCCGAGATCCACCGCACCGGCTCCTACAAGGTGCAGGTGAAGCTGCACCCCGAGGTGACCGCCGAAATCAACCTGGAAGTCCTCAGCCATTGAGGGTTCTGCCACAGCGTTCCGCCGGAGCGGCGCAATCGGTGTCCGATCAGCGGCCAGCCACCCCACCCCTGGGGTGGCTTTTTGCTGGCAACCCCACGGGTTGGGCCACATCGCTGGTCAAAGCGTCCCCCACCCGGCAGAGTGAACAACCCGGCCGCTGCACCCGGTCACCCCGCATCCCTGATCGCCGATGGTGAGCGTTCCCCTCAACCCCAACGGCCGCGACCGGGCCCGCACTGAGGTCCGCGGTGAAACCCGCAGTGAGGCTCGCTTCGAGGCCCTGCCCGATTCGCTGCCGCCCCAGAACCTGGAAGCCGAGGAGGCGGTGCTGGGCGGCATCCTGCTCGATCCAGACGCCATCGCCCGGATCGCCGATGTGCTGCGGCCCGAGGCCTTCTATCTCAGCGCCCACCGGGAGATCTACCGCACCGCCCTGATGCTGCACAGCCAGGGCAAACCCACCGACCTCACGGCCATGACCGCCTGGCTGGCGGACACGGGAGCGCTGGAGAAGGTGGGCGGCAGCGGCCGGCTGGTGGAGCTGGTGGAGCGCATCACCTCCACCGCCTCGATCGATCAGGTGGCCCGCCTGGTGATGGACAAGTTCCTGCGCCGCCAGCTGATCCGCTCCGGCAATGAGGTGATCGCCCTGGGCTTCGACCAGAGCAAACCGATGGAGCTGGTGCTCGACGAGGCCGAGCAGAAGATCTTCGCCATCAGCCAGGAGAAGCCCAGCAGCGGCCTCATCCCCACCGCCGAGATCCTCACCTCCACCTTCAACGAGATCGAAAGCCGCTCGTTGGGCACGGCGGTGGCCGGCCTGCCGGTGAACTTCTACGACCTGGACGCCATCACCCAGGGGCTGCAGCGCAGCGATCTGATCATCGTGGCCGGCCGGCCGGCGATGGGCAAGACCTCGATCGTGCTCAACATCGCCAAGAACGTGGCCCAGCTGCACAGCCTGCCGGTGTGCGTGTTCAGCCTGGAGATGAGCAAGGAGCAGCTCACCTACCGGTTGCTGTCGATGGAGGTGGGGATCGAGAGCGGCCGGCTGCGCACCGGCCGGCTGCAGCAGGAGGAATGGCCCCTGCTGGGCCAGGGCATCAACACCCTGGGGCAACTGCCGCTGTTCATCGACGACAAACCCAACGCCGGGGTGCTGGAGATGCGTTCCCTCTGCCGCCGGCTGATGGCGGAGCAGGGCCGCGAACTGGGCCTTGTGGTGATCGACTACCTGCAGCTGATGGATGGCTCCACCCCGGACAACCGGGTGCAGGAGCTGTCGCGCATCACCCGGGGGCTCAAGGGCCTGGCCCGGGAACTGAACGTGCCGGTGATCGCCCTCTCCCAGCTCAGCCGGGGGGTGGAATCGCGCACCAACAAGCGGCCGATGCTCAGCGACCTACGCGAGTCGGGCTCGATCGAGCAGGACGCCGATCTGGTGCTGATGATCTACCGCGACGAGTACTACAACCCGGAAACGCCCGACCGCGGCATCACCGAAGTGATCGTGACCAAGCACCGCAACGGGCCGGTGGGCACCGTGAAGCTGCTGTTCGAGCCCCAGTTCACCCGCTTCCGCAACCTTGCCGCCTGAACAGCAGCCAGGGGCCGCCCTGAAGGCCGCCCCTTCCGCCCAGCCGCTGCCACTGCCCGGGCCGGTGGCGCTCTGGATGCTGGCAACGGGATGGTTCGCGCTCAACGCGGCGTCGCAGCGGCTGTTCTCCCTCACCGCCGAAACCGACCAGGCGGCGGAGCTGGTGCGCAGCCAGCTGTGGCAGTGGGGCTATGGATCCCAGCCACCGCTGTACACCTGGCTGGCCAAACTGCTGCTGGACCTCACCGGTCCGGCCCTGTGGCCCCTGCTGGTCCTCAAGGTGGCGATCCTCAGCGCCCTGGTGGCGAGCCTGCTGCAGATCGGCCGGCAGCTGCGGTTCAGCCCCGCCCAGCACTGCATCGCCGTTGCCGGCATCGCCCTGATTCCCCAGTTCGCGTGGGAATCGCAGCGCGATCTCACCCACTCGGTGCTGGCGACGCTGCTGGCCTCGCTCACCCTGCTGCAGCTGCTGCGGCTCCAGACCAGGCCCACGGCCGGCAACTACGCCCTGGCGGGGGTGCTGAGCGCCGCCGGCATGCTCAGCAAATACACCTTCGGGGTGTTTCTGCTGGCCGCGATGCTGGCGGGTCTGAGCCTGCCCGCCTTCCGCCGGCGCCTGCTCGACGCCAGGATCCTGATCGCCCTGGTCATCTTCGCGGGCCTGCTGGCGCCCCACCTGCTCTGGGCGCTGAGCCAGCCCGATCTCGCCCTGGGCGGCTTCGACAAGCTGCAGACCGGACCGGCGTTTCCCATAGCCCAGCTGCGGGGGCTGGGCAATGCCGCCTGGACCGCCATCGCCTTCCTCACGCCGCTGTGGATCGTGGGTCTGGTGCTGGTGGCCAACCGCCCCCAACCCCCCGGCAACCTCGGCCAGCGGCTGCTGTGCCGTCTGCCGCTGGCGATCGCCGTGGTGTTAACGGTCGTGATCCTGGTGACCGGGGCCACGCGGATCAAGGACCGCTGGTATCAGAACCTGCTCTTCTACGCCCCGGCCCTGCTGGCGGTGCTGAGCGGGCCAAGCCCGCCGCCCCGCCGGCTGCGGTTCTACCTGCGGAGCGCCGGCCTGGCGGCGGCGGTGGTGAGCGTGGCGCTGCCGGCCCGGATTCCCCTGGCGGGGACGCTGGGACGCACCAGCGCCCTCAACGCCCCGGTCATGGAACTGCTGGGACAGATCCGTCAGCGCCAGGACGCGCCGATCCTGGTGATCGCCTCCGACAGCTTCCTGGGCGGCAACGCCAGGCGGGTGTTCGCAGGCGTGCCCGTGCTTCCGGCGCATGTGGTGCAGCGTGTCCAGGGGCCGCTGGTCCCCGGGAAGGGCATGGTGCTGCTGCTCGCCTCGGCGGAGACGAAGGAGGGCCGGGGAGTCGCCGGCCTGCTCGAGGGCCTGGCGGCGGCCGGACTGCAGGTTCCTGAGCCCGGACGCTTCACGCCGGTGTCGGCGCCGGCCCGCTGGGCACCCCGGGAGCGCTTCTTTCTGTTCGTGCATGCGTTGCCCGCGAGCGCCCTGGTGGCGGAACGCTCGCCAGGGGCTCAGCCCTCGGAACCCGATCCGGCCCGGTAGGGGGCCAGCGCCTCTGCCAGGAGCGTTCCGGCCGGGATCGCGGCCACGGCGGGATTCTTCCACGACAGCTTGAACAGGCCTCCACTGGCGGCGTCGGCCAGGGCGGAAGCGGCCGCGGCGGCGGCGGCGGGGCGCAGGGCCAGCCGGGAGAGCGCCTTGCCCGGGCGGTTGAGCCGCCGCGGGGTGCGGGTCCAGAGGTCCCGGAACGGCCGGTACCGGGCGAGCAGATCGGCGAAGCTGTAGTGAAACAGGAAGTAGGGATAGCGCCCCGTCAGGGCGATCACCGGCCGGCGCAGCCACAGCCGGGTGGCCGCCGGATGGATCTTGAACACCTCCCGCGCCACCTTGTGCAGCAGCCGCTGCCAGGGCGGGTAGTGGGTCCGCGGCGGATGGGCGCTGAAGTAGGCGATCAGGCGCGCGCGCAGACCGGCCACGATCGGATGCTGCGGCCGCGCCGCCAGAAACCAGTTGGAGAGCAGCCGCTCGCGGGAGGCATTGGTGAAGGCGAAGAAGCCGCTGGGCGCCACCAGCGCATCGATGTAGGTATCCAGGGGCCGGGCGCAGAGGGTGGTGGCGTCAGCCCACACCCCGCCGTGGCGCTGCAACAGCGCCAGCCGCACCAGGTTGGCCTGCATCTGCACGCCGAGGGCCGCGAACAGCGGCTCCGGCAGACCCACATCGGCATAGCGGGCCACCGTGCCGCGATCCAGCACGATCACCTGCCAGCCGGGGTTGAGCTGCCGCCAGGAGGCCAGACAGCAGCGCACGATCTCGGGGGCGTTCTCCTCGCCCTGGAACCACAGGGCCCAGACGATGCGCGGCAGCCGGGACTGCGGGCCTTCCCCCGGCCCGTTGCGGCCTGTTGGATCTGCCACGGGATGCCTGGGGCCCTGGTGTGGCTGAGGATACGGGCTGTCCGCACCGCCCCGATGATCCGCTCCCGCGCTGCCGTTGCCTGGGCCCCCGGTGAGCCCCTGGAGGTCACCGAGATCGACGTGGCCCCGCCCCGGGCAGGGGAGGTGCTGCTGCGGGTGGTGGCCAGCGGCGTGTGCCACACCGATGCCTTCACCCTCTCGGGCGCCGATCCCGAGGGCCTGTTCCCGGCGGTGCTGGGCCACGAGGGCGGCGCGATCGTGGAGGAGGTGGGCCCCGGCGTGAGCTCCGTGGCCGTGGGCGACCACGTGATCCCCCTCTACACGCCGGAGTGCGGCAGCTGCACGTTCTGCCGCTCGGGCAAGACCAACCTCTGCCAGGCCATCCGCACCACCCAGGGGAAGGGCCTGATGCCCGATGGCAGCAGCCGCTTCGCCAAGGACGGCCGGATGCTGCACCACTACATGGGCACCTCCACCTTCTCGGAGTACACCGTGCTGCCGGAGATCGCCGTGGCCCGGATCAGCAAGGAGGCGCCCCTGGAGAAGGTGTGCCTGCTGGGCTGCGGCGTGACCACCGGCATCGGCGCCGTGCGCAACACCGCCAAGGTGGAACCGGGCAGCACGGTGGCGGTGTTCGGCCTGGGGGGCATCGGCCTGGCGGTGGTGATCGGCGCGGTGATGGCCGGCGCCTCCCGGATCATCGGCATCGATGTGAACCCCAAGAAATTCGCCATCGCCCGCCAGCTCGGCGCCAGCGACTGGATCAACCCGCGCGACTTCGACGCCCCGATCCAGCAGGTGATCATCGACCTCACCGACGGGGGCGTGGATTATTCCTTCGAGTGCATCGGCAACGTGGAGGTGATGCGCGCCGCCCTGGAGAGCTGCCACAAGGGCTGGGGCGAATCCACGATCATCGGCGTGGCCGGCGCCGGCCAGGAGATCAGCACCCGGCCCTTCCAACTGGTGACCGGACGGGTGTGGCGCGGCTCGGCCTTCGGTGGCGTGCGGGGCCGCAGCGAACTGCCGGGCTTCGTGGAGGAGTTCCAGCAGGGATTGATTCCCCTGGACACCTTCATCACCCACACGATGGGGCTCGACGAGATCAACCGCGCCTTCGATCTCATGCACGAGGGCAGGAGCATCCGCAGCGTCATCCACTTCTGATCCCCCCGCCACCTCCCGTCACCTGCCGGCCATGTGCTCCCTGGAGCTGATCGAAGAACACCGCTGCTTCGGCGGGCTGCAGCGCCGCTACCGGCACCACTCGCCATCGCTGCAGTGCGCGATGACGCTGGGGGTGTTTCTGCCGCCGGCCGCCCTGGCCGCCGACGCCGAAGCAGGCGGCCGGCTGGTGCCGGCCCTGTGGTGGCTCTCCGGGCTCACCTGCAGCGATGAGAACGCCGTCCAGAAGGCCGGCGCCCAGCGCCTGGCGGCGGAGCTGGGGCTGGCGCTGATCACCCCCGACACCAGCCCCCGCGGGGCGGCGGTGCCCGACGATCCCGACGGGGCCTGGGATTTCGGCCATGGCGCCGGCTTCTACGTGGATGCCACGGAAGAGCCCTGGGCGCGCCACTACCGCATGCACACCTATGTGGTGGAGGAACTGCCGGCGCTGCTGGAGGCGGCGCTGCCCCTGGATCCGGCGCGCCGCGGCATCAGCGGCCACTCGATGGGCGGCCACGGTGCCCTGGTGGCCGCCATGCGCCATCCGGGCCGTTATCTGTCGGTGTCGGCCTTGGCGCCGATCGCGCACCCCGCCAGCTGTCCGTGGGGCCGCAAGGCCTTCGGCCATCTGCTCGGCCCCAACCCTCACACCTGGCAGGCCTGGGATGCCAGTGTCCTGCTGGCCGGCGGGCAGGGCCCGGCTGGTCCCGATGGCCGTCCCCTGCCGCTGCTGGTGGACCAGGGCATGGCCGATCCCTTCCTGGAGGAGCAGCTGCTGCCCGAGGCCCTGGAGTCGGCCGCCGGCGCCAGCGGCCACCCGCTGACCCTGCGCCGTCAGTGGGGCTACGACCACAGCTACTTCTTCGTGGCCTCCTTCATCGACGACCACCTGCGCCACCACGCCGCGGCCCTGCTGGGTTGAGGCGCCTTAGCCTGCTCCGATGGCACCGATGGCAGCCCCCACCTCCTGCGACCCGGGCAGCGAGCCCACCGAGCAGTTCGACGTGATCGTGGTGGGCGGCGGTCATGCCGGCTGCGAGGCGGCGATCGCCGCCGCCCGGCTGGGCCTGTCCACGGCCCTGTTCACCCTCAACCTCGACCGCATCGCCTGGCAGCCCTGCAATCCGGCGGTGGGGGGGCCGGCCAAGAGCCAGCTGGTGCACGAGGTGGATGCCCTCGGCGGGGTGATCGGCCGGCTGGCCGATGCCACCGCCCTGCAGAAGCGCGTGCTCAACGCCAGCCGCGGCCCGGCTGTGTGGGCCCTGCGCGCCCAGACCGACAAGCGCCACTACGCCCGCCAGATGCTGCAGCTGCTGCAGCACACGCCGAATCTGGCCCTGCGCGAGGCGATGGTCACCGGCCTGGTGGTGGAGGGCGCTGCCGATGGCGGCGGCACCGGCTGGGACCCGAGCCAGGGTCCGGCGGCCCGGATCGCCGGCATCCGCACCTACTTCGGCAGCAGCTACGGCGCCGGCGCCGTGATCCTCACGGCCGGCACCTTCCTGGGCGGCCGGATCTGGGTGGGCAATCAATCGATGAGCGCCGGCCGCGCCGGCGAGCAGGCCGCCGTGGGTCTCACGGAGGCGCTGCAGGCCCTGGGCTTCGCCACCGATCGTCTCAAGACCGGCACGCCGGCCCGGGTGGACCGGCGCAGCATCGCCCTCGATCAGCTGGAGGAACAGCCCAGCGACGCCGCCGACCGCTTCTTCTCCTTCGATCCCACGAGCTGGGTGAGCGGCGAGCCGATGAGCTGCCACATCACCCGCACCACCGCCGCCACCCACCAGCTGATCAGGGACAACCTGCAGCTCACGCCGATCTACGGCGGCTTCATCGACAGCAAGGGGCCCCGCTACTGCCCCTCGATCGAGGACAAGATCGTGCGCTTCGCCGACAAGGACAGCCACCAGATCTTCCTCGAGCCCGAGGGCCGCGACACCCCGGAGATCTACGTGCAGGGCTTCTCCACCGGCCTGCCGGAGCGCCTGCAGCTGGAGCTGCTGCGCACCCTGCCCGGCCTGGAGCGCTGCGTGATGCTGCGGCCCGCCTACGCCGTGGACTACGACTACCTGCCCGCCACCCAGCTCAGGCCCAGCCTGGAAACCAGGCGGATTGCCGGGCTGTTCTCCGCCGGCCAGCTCAACGGCACCACCGGCTACGAGGAGGCCGCCGCCCAGGGTCTGGTGGCCGGCCTCAACGCCGCCCGGCTGGTGCGCGGCCAGGAGCCGGTGCACTTCCCACGCGAGGGCAGCTACATCGGCACCATGATCGACGACCTGATCAGCAAGGATCTGCGCGAGCCCTACCGGGTGCTCACCAGCCGCAGCGAATACCGGCTGGTGCTGCGCGGCGACAACGCCGACCGCCGCCTCACCCCCCTGGGCCGCGAGCTGGGCCTGATCGACGAACGCCGCTGGGGCATCTACACCGCCAAGCAGGAGGCGATCGAGACCGAGAAGCGCCGACTCAACAGCGTGCGCCTGAAGGCCAGCGATCCGGCGGCGGCGGCGGTGCAGGAGGAGACCGGAGCGGCCGTCAAGGGTTCGATCACCCTGGCCGAACTGCTACGCCGGCCCGGCTTCCACGCCGCCGACCTGGTGCGCCACGGCCTGGCCGATGGGGCCCTGCCCGCCGACGTGCGCGAAGGCGCGGAGATCGACATCAAGTACAGCGGCTACCTGGCCCGCCAGCAGCAGCAGATCGAGCGCGTGAAGGAGCAGGAACATCGGCCCATTCCCAGCGATCTCGACTACACCGCCATCGCCACCCTGTCCCGCGAAGCGCGCGAGAAACTCAGCGCCGTACGCCCCCTCAGCCTGGGTCAGGCGTCACGCCTGCCCGGGGTGAGCCCCGCCGATGTCACTGCCCTGATGCTCTGGCTGGAGCTGAACCGGCGCCGCCTCAAGCTCAGCGGCAGCCCATGCTGATCTGTCATCGCCATCGGTTCATCTTCCTGAAAACCCAGAAAACGGCTGGGACCGCCATCGAAATCGCCCTGCGTTCGCTGATGGACAGGGGCGACGTGATCACGCCGATCTCCCGGGAGGATGAGCACCTCAGCCGCCAGCTGGGTTGTCCGGGCCCGCACAACTTCCGCGCCCCGCTGCATCACTACAGGGGCCCCGACCTGGCCCGACTGGTGGGACGGGCCAGGCTCAAGAAGCGCTTCTACAACCACATTCCGGCAGCGCAGGTGAAGGCCCAGCTGCCTGAGTCGATCTGGAACAGCTACCTGAAGATCAGCGTCGAGCGCAACCCGTTTGACAAGGCGATCAGCAGCTACTACTGGCGCACGCGCAAACTGAAGCAGGCCCCACCGATCAGCGAGTATCTGCGCAGCTGCCCGCGCTCGGAACTCTCCAGCTGGGATATTTACACAATCAACGACATCCTTGTCACCGAGGTGATGCTGCGCTACGAGACCCTGGTGGCTGATCTGCAACAGCTCGCGCAGCGGCTGGCTCTGGAGGGTGGACTCACACTCCCTGCCCAGCGACCCAAGGGCCAGCACCGCCGCGACTCACGGCCCTGGCAGGAGGCGCTCGATGCCGCCAGCCAGGAGCGCATCCGCACGATCTGTGCCCGCGAAATCGAGGCGTTCCACTATTGAGAACCACGAAGCTGATTCTGTGCATCAAGTGGGGCACAAAATACGGTGCTGACTACGTCAACCGGCTGCAGCGGATGGTGGCGCGCCACATCACGCCGCCGTTCCAGCTGGTGTGCTTCACCGACGACGCCCGTGGCATCGACCCGGCCATCCGCACCCTGCCGTTGCCCGAACTGGGCTGCGAGGAACCGCAGCGCACCCGCGGCAAGTGGCGCAAGCTGGCCCTCTGGGGGACATCCCCGGGGGGACTGAAAGGGACGGCCCTGTTCGTGGACCTGGATTCGGTGATCGTGGGCGACCTCGATGCCTATTTCGAGTTTGGCCAGCCACAGCAGGTGATCCTGGAGCGCAACTGGTCGCGCCCCCTCAGCGGCCTGGGGCAGACCTCGGTGTTCCGCTTCCCCATCGGTTCCCACCCGGAGATCCTGGAGCGGTTCCGGCAGGACCCCCAGGCGATTGCCGACCGTTTCCGCTTCGAGCAGCATTTCGTGACCCACTGTCTGGGTGATCAGCTGCGCTTCTGGCCCCGGGGCTGGACCCGCCACTTCCGGCTCCACTGCCTGGGCCCCCTGCCGCTGCGCTACCTGCGGCCGGCCCATCTGCCGGCCGGCACCAGGATCGTCACCTTCCCGGGCGGGCCAAACCCGGACGATGTGCGGCTCGGGCGCTGGAAACCCGATTCGCCCCCCTACAGCGGACGGTGGACCCATCTGCGCCGGGTCTGGCGACAGGGCGACTGGGGCGAGCTGCGCCGTTTTGCCATGCCGGTGCCCTGGATTGACCGGCACTGGACCTGAGGGAAGGCAGAACAGCAACTCAAACGATGCGCAGACTCTGGCGACCACCCCTGCGGGGGAGCATTCACGTGTGCGGGTGCGGCCACTCCGGCACCTCGATCCTCACCCGCCTGGTGGGGGCCCATTCCCGCATCCATGCGATTGCCGGGGAGACGGGCGTGGCCAACAAGGAGCGCTATGGCCGCTACCGCCTCGCCCTGGAGCAGTTCTGGAGTGACACCGAGGCGGCAGGGGCCGATCTGTGGGTGGAGAAAACGCCCAAGCATGTGCGCCACCTCGGCTTCATCCTCGGCGCCGCCCCCTCCTCAAGGATCCTGCTGATCTGCCGCCATCCCCTGGACACGGTGGCGTCGCTGAAGCGCCGCTACGGCCGCCTGGGCAAAGGGCTGCGCCGCTGGAAGCAGGACAACGCCCGGGTGCTGCGCTGGCACACCGACCCGCGGGTGCTGCTGGTGCGCTACGAGCGGCTGGTGCAGACCCCCCAGGCCTGCCTGCAGGAGGTGATGGGCTTTGTGGATCTGGGCTTTGAACCCCGGCAGCTCAGCTACCACCAACAACCGGTGCGCTGGTACGGGCAAGCCGACGGGGAGCCTGCTCCCCAAAGCGATCGAGGCCCGGAGCCGGGGGACCTGAGCCATGTGAACCACCGCAACCGCCAGATCAACCAGCCCCTGTTCGACAACAGCGGCAGCTACCACCAGCACCTCAACGCCCTGGAGATCGCGCGGGTGCGGCAGTCCTGCTCCAGGCTTGCGGCAGCCCTGGGCTACAGCCTCTGACCCCTGGCCCAGGCCTGAATCTGGGCGCACAAGTGGGTGTCGTCACCGTGTCGTCAGATCCGCTTGAGCCCGGTAAGGTGTGGCCCAATTTTCTGGTAGCCGGGCCGTGACATCCGTACGCGCCATTCCCACCTCCCGGGCCTACTGGGAGCTCCGCGCCGAGCAGGTGCTCAACCGCGTGTTCTCGCCGGAGGCGCCGATTGAGGTGGAGGTGTGTGACACCCCCGCCAGCACCCAGGCCACGCCGTTTCCACCCCGGCCCGCGACCGCCGCACCCCGGCGGCCCCAGATGTCCCGGGCCCGCAGCCGGGTGGCCTCGGCCTGGAGTGGCACCCTGCAGCACCAACCCGCTGTGGTGATGGCGGCGGTGGGACTCACGGTGACCGCCCTGGCCGGCACTGCGCTGGTGGGTGTGAGCCTGTGGGGCCAGAGTCAGCAGGCGCTGCGCCAGGAACGCAACATGCTGCTGGTGGAACGCCTGCGGGCCATGGGCCCGGCCACCATGCCGGCCCGGGCCGCCGCCGCCCCCACTGCCGGAGAGCTGGCGCTCCAGGCCGTGGAGGACGCCACCCTGGCCAGCGCTGGCGATGAGCTGGCCCCGCCACCGCTGGAGCCCTGGATGGAGGAGCTGGCCACCCTGCCGGCCAGCAGTGCGCCGCCCGCCAACGTGCTCAAGGTGCCGATGAGCGCGAACGTCTCCCGGCCCGCCCCGGCGGCGGCCACAGGCTCCGGGCCGGCCGCCGCGAGCGCGGCCCCGGGCGTGGATGACGCCTCCCTGCCCCTGCTGGTGGGGGTGGTGCAGGTGCCGGGCCAGAGCGCTTCTGCCATCTTTCAGGTGAGCGGCAGCTCCACCAGTGCCGCGATCGGCGAATCGATCGGCAACAGCGGCTGGCGCCTTGCCGGCGCCAGTGGTGATTCGGCGGTGATCGAGCGCAACGGCCAGCAACGCCGCATCAGCCTCAGCAGCGGCTCCTGAGCCGAGGGGGCTGACCCACGGCGATCGGACCCGGTTTCTACGCTGACGGAAGCCATCAAACCCGGATGCCGCCTACCCGCATGCCCAGGAGAGCGCCATGGCGGCCACGGGTCTGAGCCTGTCGCCCTCCCCGATGGCCACGCCATCACCGCTGGCGTTATGGGAGCGACAGCTGAGCGAGGGATCGCTGCAGAGCCTGGGACAGGCCCTGAGTGGCCCCTGGAGGTTGCTGCTGCTGGGAGACGGCAGTCCCACCCGGCACCTGGAGTCGCTCACCGGCCTGCCGGTGCGCATCGAGCTGATCGCCATGACACCCCAGGTCCAGCCGGAGCAGCAGGGAGCCCGCCCCCCCGCCGAGGTGGCCGAGCTGGCCCTGCCCCTGCTGCGCCGCCAGGTGTGGCTGCGCTGCGGCGAGCACACCCTGGCCTGGGCCGAGAGCTGGTGGAACCAGGCCCAGGCCGACGCCCACCTGAGCCAGCGGGAGCAGCCGATCTGGCGCAGCCTCACCAGCAACCGGGCCGAGCTGTTCCGCGAGGTGGATGGCCTGGCCCTGGTGCAGGCCCCCTGGCTGGTGAACCGGTTCGGCCAGGGCGGGCCGTTCTGGAGCCGCCACTACCGCTTCTTCCGTGGCGGTGAACCGCTCACGGTGATCCGCGAAGTGTTCTCCCCCGAGCTGGAGCGCTGGCTGGGACCGGCCGCCGCAGCGATCCAACCCGGCGGCTCAGGTGAGGCGCAGGGCCTCGGCCTGGCGGGCGGCGCTCTCCAGCAGGGTGCGTAGCTGATCCTCGTCGGTGTGGCTGAGGTTGGTGCGCAGCAACTTGGCGTGCGGGGCGTGGGCCCGCAGCCGCTCGATCACCCGGTCGGCCGTGGCCTCGCGGATCAGCAGACACAGGGCGGCGGTGCCGCGGGGCAGGGTCTCGCCCAGCTCGCGCATGAAGGTGTCGTTGATGCCGATGTCGGAGAGGGATCCGGAGGCGGCACCCACCCCGGCGCCGACGGCGGCCCCCAGCAGGGGGTTGAGGAACAGCAGGCCCACGAGCGTGCCCCAGAAGCCGCCACCGAGAGCCCCGGCGGTGGTGAGGTTCACCGCCTGTTTGAGGTGCACCTGGCCATCGCCGTCATGTTCCACCACCACCGCATCCTCAAGGGCGATCAGCCGCTCCTTCTGGATGTCCACCAGCTCACGGCGCACCTCCTCGGCCTCCGCCACCTTGGGGAAACCCACCACCACCAGGCTGCTCATGGAGCTTGATTCAGTTGGGCCCAGCGTAGTCAGCCGGGGCGGCGGCGACTGGAGCGCGGCAGGGGCCGGCCCCGTTCCAGCCGGCGCTCGGCGCCCTCCCGGGCGGCCTCGGCGCTGAGGTCGGGACCGCGGCCGGGATCACGCAGGGGACGCTGCCAGCGGGGCCGGGAGAAGCTGCTGTCGTCGGGCCAGTCGTCGCCGGCGGACCGGCGGCGCCGGCCACGGCGGGAGATGGCCTCCAGGGGGCGGCGGCCGCTGGCGGCGGCCGCTGGCGGCGGGGCGGCGGTGGAGAAGGACTGGTCGGCGGGCGGGGGCGCCTGATCGGCGGCCGAAGGTGGCTGAAGAGCCGGCCTGGAGGCTGGAGCGGGCCGGGAGCGGGCCAGGCGCCCGGGGCGGGGCTCCTGCCAGGGCTCGCGCCAGTCATCCTCGTCCTCGAGAATCCACTCGAGCTTGTCTTCCACCCAGCGGCCCAGCTCGCCCAGGCGGGGGCGCCCGCCAGCGGCGGCGGCGCTGGGGCGCTGGCCGCGCTGGCTGGCGCGGGAGCCCGGGCGGGCACCGGACACCCCATCCACCAGCTGGCGGCCGGCGCTCACCAGCCGGTCGAACCCCTGCTCCAGCGGCTCCGATCCACGCCGCGGCTCCGGGGCTGGACGCTGGAGATCGGACCGGCGCTCAGGCATGGGCCAACGCTACCGGCGCCGCAGCGCCAGCCGACGCTCGCGCAGCAGGCCGACCACGGCGATGGCCACACCGGCCCACTGCAGAGTCCAGAGAAAGACGCTCACGGCCACGGACGGATGGGGCGAACCTAGGCCGCAGCCTCCACGAACTCCAGCAGGCAGCTGGCATGCCAGAG
>JAWOBH010000294.1:0-5523 GCA_046498125.1 Prochlorococcaceae cyanobacterium
GCCGCCAGGTCGGTGAAGATGGTGCCGCCGATGGCCACCACCACCGCCTCCTCACGCACCTCCCCGTAGCTGCGCACGATCGGATAGCCGAGCGGCGTGTGTGAGGAGAGGATCGAGCCCAGCAGCACGCTGGCGAGCAGGGAGTAGCCGAACCCCAGCCCCAGCAGCAGTCCGAACAGCAGCGGCAGCACGAAGGTGAGCAGCCCGAAGCGGAAGGAGCGCTGGCGGATGCGGGCGAATTCAGCCAGATCGATCTCCAGACCGGCGATGAACAGGAGGTAGACCACGCCCAGGTCGGAAAACAGGCGCACCACATCGCCCTCGGCGCTGAGCCAGCCGAGGGCATGGGGGCCGATCAGCACGCCCGCCGCCAGCAGGCCCACCAGATCGGGGAGCCCCAGCCGCCGCACCAGCGGCGGCACGGCCACGCTCAGCCCCAGCAGCAGGGCGAACACCGCCAGCGGATTGGTGGCGAGGAAGGCGGTCACGCGCTGCTGGCGGTCAGGTCGGCCCAGCTTGACCGCCTCAGCGCAGGCCGGTCCATCCGGCCAGGTGGGAGGCCGCTGTGGAGCGCGCCAGAGCCCGGGCCGAGGGCAGGGCGGGCTCCAGCCGGGCGGAACTGAAGGGCGGCAGGGGCCGCCGCCGCAGCCAGGCGCCCCAGCGGAATTCGTGGAAGGGGATCAGCGGTGCCGGTTGCACCACCCCTTCGCGCTTGAGCTTCCACACCAGGCTCCGGTAGGGATCGTCCTCCAGGCCGAGCAGATCGGCGGGCAGCACCTGGGGGTGGAGGGGCCCCAGACCGCGACCGTCGTAGAGGTACAGCCAGCCGCGGCGCTGCAGCTCGGCCAGCACGGCGCTGCGGTCGTCGGTGTCCAGCTGGAGGGCGACATAGCCGAAGGCCGTGGCCTGGGGCATCAGCTCCAGCAGGGCCCGCAGCCGGTGATGGCGGTCCACCATCCACAGAGCGCCACCTGTGCTGCGCACCAGGGGCACGGGTTTGCTGCCCAGGTAGTCGCGCCGTTCGCGGCTGTTCTCGATGCGGAAGTCCGCCTGGCGGCTGCGCACTTCGGCCAGGCCCACGCAGAGCTGGGTGGGCTGCAGCTGGGCGATGGGCACCTCCAGCAGGGGCTGGCCTTCCGGTGGCGGTGGCAGTGGCTGGAAGGGGGGGAGGCGTAGGGCCATCGATCCATCCTCGCCTGGGTTTCCCATCCCGTCTTGTGGCACCTGAGACGCTGCCGATTTGGCTCTGATCAGGTTTGCTGATTGCTTCGCTGTTTCCCCATGTCGCGGCGGTTTTCCCCGGATTCGGGGATGGTTTTCCACAGCCCGGTGTCGGGGCTCGCCGGTGCCGCCGAGCTGTCTGGGGAAAGCCCGCAGCTGGCAGGCTCGCTCTTGACAGCGCTCCGCCGCGCCTTTGGCGGCCAGCGGGCCGCTGCCGTTCAACCCCAGACCCCAGTGGAGACAGGCAGTCTCAGAGATGGCAGAGATGATTCCGCCGGCGCGGCCCCGCTTTGACGCCGCCCCCGACCCTGTGGCGTAGTGGGGTCTCTACCGAGCAGTACGGAGCGCCCATGCCCAAGGACCCCAGCGATGCCGCCATCAGCCTCGAGGCCGAGGTGCCGGAGGTGCTCTTTGACGGCATGCGCCAGTTCATTGACCAGCATCCCCAGTGGGATCAATACCGCCTGATCACCTCGGCGCTGGCGGGCTTTCTGTTTCAGCACGGCTGCAAGGACGCCTGCGTGCAGCAGCACTACCTCAACGGCCTCTTCCTGCGTTGAGCACCAGGCCCTGCGCTGAGCACACGCTGAGCACAAAAAAAAGCGGGGGAGCCATCCCCCGCTCGTGTTCTCCCTTGCCCGACCCGGTTAAAGGTCGCCTCACGATTGTGCGCAGCGTCGCCCGGCACGGTTGTGGCCACCGACACCGGATCGCCGCCGGCGTCAGGGAGCGCTGACGCCATCGCCACGCCGCAGCCGCCCGGCCGCCGCCGCGCAGGCCCGCCAACTGATCGCCATCGACGTGAGCGTGGGGCTCTGCCAGCCGGCACTGGGCCAGCAGGCCCCGTCCACCACCAGCAGGTTGGGGGCCTGCCAGCACTGGTTCCAGGGGTTCACCACCCCTGCCTCGGGGCTGGTGGCCATGCGGGCTCCGCCCAGCTCGTGGACGTAATACCCCGGGGGTGGCGCTCCAGGACTCACGGCATGGCTGGAGCGGATCCAGGGCTCCAGCAGGGGCAGCACGAACAGGTCTTCGATCGGTCGGATCGTGCCCCCGGCCGCCGCCACCACCGCCGCCATGCGCTCCTGCATGTGGCGCACCATGGCCCGTTCGTTCTCGCCCCAGGCCATGGCGATATGGGGGATGGGCAGGCCCCAGGCATCCCGCTGCCCGTGCTCCAGGGTCACCCGGTTGTCGGGGTGGGGCAGCACCTCGCCATGGCCGATCAGGAAGCCGCAGGCCTCGCCGGGCCGGCGCCGCAGCAGCCGGGGGGGATCGAAGCGCTGCACCGCGCTCCAGAGGCCGTAGCCGCGCCGGAAGCCCTCGCCGCCTGATCCCTCCAGATTGCAGGTGTTGGGGATGAAGCAGCCGCCGGCACCGGAGAGCTCCGCCGGTTCCTCCGGCGAGGGCACATCGGGCAGGGAGAAGAAGCGGCTGGTGGAGATGTGATCCATCAGGTAGCGGCCCAGGCATCCCGACGGATCCAGTAAGCCCCCGCCACGTTCGGCCTCGGCGGAGTGCAGCAGGATGCGCAGGCTCTCGATCGTGGAGGCGCAGAGCACCACCAGCGGTGCCTCCAGCAGCTCCCGCGCCCCGCTGCGCCCATCCACCACCTCAACCCCGCGCACCCGGCGCTGATCGGGGTGGAGCAGCACGTGGCTCACCACCAGCTCACTGCGCAGCTGGGCGCGGCCCGTGGCCAGGGCCCGGGCCAGGGTGCTGCCAGGGCTGGCGGAGCGGGGCCAAAGCCGCCCGTGGGGCCGCGGGCGGCCGTCGTGCAGGCGGACGCCGCGGGAGTGGATGAAGGGCAGGCCCAGCCGCCCGCGCACCGCTTGGGCCAGATGGTGCTCCCCGGGAGTGAAGGGCAGGGGCGGGGCGTAGCGGCCATCGGGCAGCTGGGCCAGGCCGTCGGCCTGGCCATGAACCCCCAGCAGCGGCTCCAGCCGGTCGTAGAAGGGGGCCAGATCAGCGCTGGCGATCGGCCAGCTGGGGCTGCGGCCATCGCGCTCGCCGGCCTTGAACTCGCTGTCACTCAGCCGCAGGGTGATGCCCCCCCAGGTGAGGCTGCGGCCGCCCACCTGGCGGCCCCGGGTCCACAGGAAGGGCTGAGCCGCCGGCGTGCTGTAGGGGTTGCGGCGCTCATCGACGAACAGATCCGGGTTCTGCTTCCAGAAGCCGGGATGGTGGCGCTGCAGGCGCTGTTTGCCGCTGGCCAGGTTGGCCAGGCGTCGCAGGCTGTTCAGCGGTTCGCTGCCGTAGGCCCGGGCCGGCTGGAGCCGCGGGCCGGCCTCCAGCACCAGCACCCGCAGACCCGCTTCGGCCAGCACCATCGCCGCCACCCCGCCGGTGGCGCCGGAGCCCACCACGATCGCGTCGGGGGCTGGGCCCTGGCTCGCGGTGGACTCTGGCGCCATGGCGGGCGGGTGCTCAGCCGGAGAGGTTCGCATCCAGGCGGATCAGGCTGTGCAGCAGCACGTTCACGCCCTGCTCGCACTGCTGGGGCGAGGTGAACTCATCGGCGGAGTGCGACACGCCGTCGCGGCTGGGCACGAAGATCATCCCCATGGCCGTGAGCCGCCCCAGTTCCTGGGCGTCGTGGCTGGCGCGGCTGGGCAGGTGGGTGTAAGTGAGGCCGAGCTCGGTGCAGGCCGCACTGATCACCTCCTGCACCATCGGATCGGCAGGGCTGGGATCCACCACGAACTGGGGCGTGATGGCGATGCGCGTGCGCCGGGCAACGGCGATCGTCTCGATGCGGCGCTCCAGCTGGGCCTTCATGTGGTCGATCACGTCGTGGGAGAGATCGCGCATGTCGAGCGTGAATTCCACCTGGCCGGGCACGATGTTGGCCGCATTGGGCCACACCGTGAGCTTGCCCACCGTGGCCACCGGATCACCGGGGTAGTGCACGGCCATGTCCTCGATGGCCAGAATGATCTGAGCGGCGGTGGTGAGGGCGTCGCGGCGCATCTCCATCGGCGTGGTGCCGGCGTGGTTGGCCTGGCCGCTGACGCGGATGGTGTAGCGCTGCTGACCCACCACCCCCTCCACCACACCGATCTGCTTGCCCACCGCCTCCAGCACGCCGCCCTGCTCCACGTGCAGCTCCAGGAAGGCGGCGATCTCCTTGCGGCTGCGGCGGGCGCCGGCGCGCTGCTGCCAGTCGCCACCGATGCGGGCCAGGCCCTCCTGGATCGGCACCCCCAGGGTGGTGGTGTAGCTGTCGGGGTCATCAGAGGCGTGTCCCACCATCGACTTGCAGCCCACCATGGTGCTCTCCTCGTCGGCGAAGGCGATCACCTCGATGGGGTGCTGCAGGCGCAGCTGGTGCTCGGCCAGCACCCGCACCACCTCGATGCCACCCAGCACCCCCAGGGCTCCGTCGTAGAGGCCCCCCTCCGGCACGGTGTCGATGTGGGAGCCGGTGGCGATCACCGGCGCTTCCCCACGCAGTCCGTCGTAGCGGCCGATCAGGTTGCCGGCGGCGTCGATGCGCACGGCCATCCCCGCCTCCTCCATCCAGCGCCGCACCAGGGCCCGGGCGGCCTGGTCCTCCTCACTGAAGGCGAGCCGCCGCACGGCTCCGGAGGGCAACCGGCCGATCTGCCCCAGCTCCTCAAGGCTGTGGGCCAGGCGGGCCCCGTCGGCGGTCAGATCGGTGGTGGTGGCGGTGAGAAGCTGGCTCATGGGCGGGGCAGCGGCTGGCGGTGGCGCGGGCTGGTGGTTGGCTGGAGGGCGGTGGCCGGGGTCGGCTGGCCGGGCGGTGATCCGCCCATCACGACTGGGCGGTGATCCGTCCATCCCCGCAATGGTGTGCTCGGTGACAACGCGGTGCCCTGCACTGCACAATCATCAGCCCCATTCACTCTGATCGGCGGCACACTCCGCTGCGCGCACCGGGATGACCTTCTCGATCGTGGCCTGGGATGCGCTCACCGGCATGACCGGTGTCGGGGTGGCCACCAAGCATCTGGCCGTGGGCTCGCTGGTGCCCCATGCCCGCCCCGGGGTGGGGGCCGTGGCCACCCAGGCGAACACCAACCCCTACTTCGGGCCCTGGGGTCTCGACCGCCTCGAGCAGCTGCAGCGGGAGAGTGGGGGCGAGCAGGGGGCTGAGCAGGTGCTGGCCTCGCTGCTGCGGGACGATCCGGGCCGCGACGGCCGCCAGCTGATGCTGGTGGATGCCCACGGCCGCAGCGCCGCCTGGACCGGTCCGGACTGCGCCGGGATCGCTGCCCACCGTTGCTATCCCGGTTTCGCAGTGGCCGGCAACTTCCTGGCCTCCGACCTCGTGTTGCTGGC
>JAWOBH010000301.1:0-10098 GCA_046498125.1 Prochlorococcaceae cyanobacterium
ACGAGCCCCGCGGTGGGCAAGAGCAGATCCATCAGCGCGCCGCCTTCCGGGTGGTTGCTGGCCTGGATGCGCCCGCCGTGGGTCACGGCGATCTGCTGCACGATCGACAGGCCCAGGCCGCTGCCGGTGCGCTGGCTGCGGGCCCGGGCCGGATCGCCCCGGTAGAAGCGCTCGAACATGTGGGCCAGATCCTCCTGGCTGAGGCCGGGGCCATGGTCGTGCACGCTCAGCTGGCACCAGCCCCCCCGGCAGGAGAGTCCCACCTCCAGGGGCGCGCCGTCGGGGCTGTAGCGCAGGGCGTTGTCGAGCAGGTTGAGCAGGGCCCGGTGCAGTCGGGAGGCGTCGGCCTGCACGGTGATCTCCTCCGGTAGCTGCAGCTGCAGCTGCACGCCGCGCTGCTCGGCCAGGGTCCGCAGCCCCGCCCCCCCCTGCTCCACCAGCTGGCCCAGCCCCACCGGCGCCAGCTTCAGGCCCCGTCCCGGCACCGTGTTCTCCAGCCGCGACAGCTCCAGCAGGTCGTTCACCAGCTCCTGCAGGCGCAGCAGTTCCCGCTGCAACCGCTCCACCAGCCGGACGTTCTGGTCGGTCACCTGGGCGGCCAGGCTGTCGCCCACCAGCAGCAGGGCGGTGAGGGGGGTCTTGAGCTCATGGGCCACATCGCTCACCCAGCGCTCCTGCTGCTCCAGCTGGGCCTCCAGCGAGCGGCGGCTCTGCAGCTGCACGCCGATCCAGCCGCCCATGGCGGGCACCACCATCACGTCGAGGTCCTGGTGGTTGAACTGCCACTCCAGCCGCTGGGGCCGCTCGTGCCGCCGGGCCATGGCCACGCAGCTGAGCAGGTTGGCGTCGGGGCAGAGCTCGGCCAGCGGGCGGCCCTGCAGGTGGCGGCCCGCCTTCAGCCCCAGGATCCGCTCGGCCCTGGTGTTGAGATGGTGCAGGCCACCGCCCGGGGCCAGCAGCAGCCAGCCCACCGGGGAGGAATCGATCCAGCTGAGCAGCTGCACGGCGCCCACGGATTCAGCGTCGCCGGGCTGCTCGGGCCGTTGCCAGAGGGCCCAGCGGCGGGGTGAGGGCTCGCGCAGGTCAGCCAAACCGGTAGCCGAAGCCGCGCACGGTGATCAGGTGCTCGGGGGCCGAGGGGTTCGCCTCCAGCTTCTCCCTCAGCCAGCGGATGTGCACGTCCACGGTCTTGCTGTCGCCGAAGTAATCGGCCCCCCACACCTGTTCGAGCAGCTTGTCGCGGCTCCACACCCGCCGGGGGTGTTGCATGAACAGCTCCAGAAGCCGGTATTCCTTGGGGGAGAGGTTCACCTCGCAGCCGTCGCGGGTGACCCGGCACTCATCCTGGTAGAGCCGCAGGTTGGCGTGCTCCAGCACCTTGCTGGCGGCGGAGGGGTTGCTGGTGCGGCGCAGCAGGGCCCGGCAACGGGCCACCAGTTCGCGCATGCCGAAGGGCTTGATCAGGTAGTCGTCGGCCCCCACCTCCAGCCCCAGCACCCGGTCGGTTTCGCTGTCCCGGGCGCTCACCACCAGGATCGGGGTGTGGTTCTCCGCCGCCCGCAGCTGCCGGCACACGTCGAGGCCCCCCAGTCCCGGCAGCATCAGATCGAGCACCACCAGGGAAAAGCCCTCCCCCTCGGGGGCGCGCTGGATCGACTGCAGGGCATCGCGGCCGTTGCCGCAGGCGGTGACCGTGAATCCCTCAAGGGAGAGGGCGTCGCTGATGGTCTCGCGGATCGTGTCGTCGTCCTCGACGACCAGCAGCCTGGGTTCCATGGCCCCATTCTGGGGCCCCAGCGACGTTCCCCAGAACAGCGGATCAGCCAAGGCGATACCCCCTGCCGCGCACGGTGCTGATCAGGCGGGGATTGCTGGGGTCGTCCTCGAGCTTGAGCCGCAGCCAGTGGATGTGCACGTCCACGGTCTTGGGATCGAAAGAGGGACCTTCCAGCTCTCCCCACACCTGGGCCAGGAGTTCGTCGCGGTGCCAGATGCGGCGCTGGTGCTCGAGCAGGAAGCGCAGCAGCCTGAATTCCCGTGGCGAGAGCTTCACCAGTTCGCCGTTGCGGCGCACCTCGTGTTCCTCCACCACCATCTCGATCGGGTCGCAGCGCAGCACGGTGCGCGCTGGCATCGCCAGCTGGCGGCGGCGCACGAGGGCCCGGCAGCGGGCCAGCAGCTCCGGCAGCCCGAATGGTCGGCGCAGCACGTCATCGGCGCCGGCATCAAGGGCCCACTCCGGTTCCCGGCTGCCGAGCAGCAGCAGCGGCACGGGCTGGGCAGGGCTGCCGGGGGCGGGTGCGGCGGCGTTGCGCAACGCCTGCAGTTGATCGTCGTTCAGGTCGCAGCACACCACCACCAGATCGATCCCGCCATCGGCGGCCAGCCATGCCACCGCGGCTTCCGGTTCGCCGCAGCACCGCACAGCAAACCCACCCTCCACCAGGGCGTTGGCCAGGGAGGGATCGTCAGGATTGGGATCGACCAGCAGCAGCCGCGCGGGCTGCTGCTGGCTCATCGGCGCTGCAACGGCTGATGGGCGATCACCAGCCGCCGCTGGGAATCGATGTGCAGCCAGCCCTCCTCGCGCAGGGCACCGAGAACCCGGGTGACGGTGACCCGGGTGGTGCTCAGGGCGCTGGCCAGTTCCTGGTGGGTGAGCTTCACGTTCAGCCGCAGCCCCTGCTCACAGGGCTGGCCGTAGTCGTTGGCCAGCAGCTCCAGAAAGCCGCGCACCCGCTCCTCGATCCGGCGCAGGCCCAGCAACGCCAGCATCGCTTCGCTCTGGCGGTAGCGGGCCGCCATGCCCTGCAGCAGGGCGATGGCCAGGTCTGGGGATCCGGCCAGGTCTTCGCAGCTCAGACAGAGCAGATCACTGTCGTTCACGGTGCGGGCCTCGTAGGCCTGCACGTTGCTGAGAGGCTCGCCGAAGGGTTCGTTGGGACCGGCCAGGCCGAGCAACAGCTCATCGCCCTGCAGCGAGATGGCGCTCAGCTTCACCATTCCCCGGATCACCATCCACACGCTGCGCTTGAGCAGGGGCACACTGCTGCCGGCGCTGAGATGCACCAGGCTGCGCTTCTCGAAGCTGGTCTCCAGCAGATCGCGGAAGCTGTCCCGGAAGGAGGCTTCCAGGGACGGTGTGAACACCATGACGATCTGGATCCGTGTTTGCGCTCAACCTATGGGCGTCGAGCCGAGGGCAGGCAAAGACCCGGTAGCGGGCTGTTTAAGAGTTGGTTAGCGCCGGCGTGGCCAGGGGCGCAGCGGCCCGCTGCTGCCCGCTGCGGCGACTGCTAACCTCCGCACATGATCATGATGTGTACCCCGCCCTGACAGGATGATCTGCCCGAGCAGGGTGATCTGCTTGACAGGACGACTTGGCAGGACGACCTGTCTGATTGTCCGGGCCGTCCCTGGCGGGCTGTTCAGCGCCAGGCCAGCGCGGACTGGGCAGGGCCTGGAGTTGTGCTCAGCACACTGGAGTTGTGCTCCGCACAAAGGTGTGATCGGGTGGGTGATCGGTTGCTGATCGAGGCTCGGCCCGGTGGGTTCAGCCGGGATGGGGCGATTGTCCCGTCGTCAGCGATGGCCACTTCAGGTCGCTGCTTGTGATCGGTCTGTGTGATCTCTTCGTTGTTGTCCTCCGTCAGGCCCGTGTTGCAAGGCTTTCAACTGGTTGCCCATCGCAGCCTCATTCCCAGAGAGCTTCTGGCGGGGGTGGTGGTAGCCCTGGGCATCATTCCTGAAGCGATCGCCTTCTCGATCGTGGCCGGTGTGGACCCCCAGGTGGGACTGTTCGGCTCGATCTGCATCCTGGTGGTGGTGGCGCTGCTGGGGGGGCGGCCCGGGATGGTGTCGGCCTGCACCGCCGGTGTGGCCCTGCTGATGGGTGGGCTGATGCAGTCCCACGGGCTCAGCTACCTGCTCGCCGCCTGCATCCTGGCGGGCATCGTTCAGATCGCCCTGGGCTACCTGCGCCTGGCCGAGCAGATGCGCTTTGTGCCTCGCTCGGTGACCCTGGGCTTCGTGAACTCAATCGGCGTGCTGATCTTTCTGGCCCAGCTGCCCCAGCTGGGTGTGGGCCGCTGGAGCGTGGATACGCCGTCGCCCCTGGTGGGCGTGGTGGCGGTGAGCTGGCCGCTGGTGTGGGGGCTGGTGGCGCTCGGGCTTGTGATCATCTACGGCCTGCCCCGGCTCACCACCCTGGTGCCCGCCACGCTGGTGGCGATCGTGGTGATCAGCGTGATCGCCGAGGTGTGGCAGCTGCCGGTGCCGCGGGTGGGTGATCTCGGGGCCCTGCCCTCCAGCCTGCCGGTGTTCTCGATTCCCCCGGCCTTCGCTTCCTTCGACACGCTGGGCATCATCCTGCCCACGGCCCTGGCGATTGCCTTCGTGGGTCTGTTGCAATCCTTCCTCACCGCCAATGTGGTGGAGGGCATGCTCGATGAGGATGCCAACTACGAAGCCGAAGCACGGGCCCAGGGCATCGCCAACATCACGGCCGGCCTGTTCGGTGGTATGGCCGGTGCCGGCATGATCGGCCAGAGCGTGATCAACCTGGAATCCGGCGGCCGCTACCGCCTCTCCACCCTCACGGCAGGGGTGGGCTTGCTGATTTTCGTGATCACCCTGAGTGACTGGCTGGCGCGGATCCCGATGGCGGCCCTGGTGGCGGTGATGTTCATGGTGTCGATCAGCACGGTGAACTGGCAGTCGTTCGCACGGATGCGCAAGCTGCCCAAGAGCGACAGCTCGATCATGCTCACCACCCTGGTGCTGGCCCTGCTCACCAGGAATCTGGCGATCGCGGTGCTGGTGGGTGTGGCCCAGGCGGGGATCCTGTTCAGCCGCAAGGTGGCCAAGGTGATTTCCGTGGATGCCACCTGGCTCACGGATGATCATGTGTATTACACCGTGCGCGGCCAGCTGTTCTTCGTGAGTGCGGTGTATTTCCTCGCGGGCTTCAAGCAGCACGGGTTCCCCCCCCGCGTCACGATCGACATGGCCGACACCCGCATCTGGGATCAGACCGGCATGCGTGCCCTCGATCAGGTGATCCGCAAACGGCGCCAGGCTGGTTGCACCGTGAAGGTGCTCAACCTCAACCGCGAGAGCCTGGATCTGTTCCAGCGCATCAGTGAGAGTCCCCGGGTGGTGATCGGCGTCAGCTGTGATCTGCCCCAGGACGCTGGTGCGACGGTGCCCTGAGAGCAGTCGCCGCTTCGGCAGTGTCCGCGCTGACACCGGCCCGGCCGCTGGTCCAGGGTTTCACGGCCTCCAGATTCCTCCCCCATCGCATCCCCGCTCCAGCCCGCCATGGCCCCATCCACCACCCGCGTCCCACCGGCGACCGCGGGCGCCGGCATCTTCAACACCATCGGCCGCAACAACATCCGTGGTGATTTCTATGGGGGGCTCACCGCGGCGGTGATCGCCCTGCCCATGGCCCTGGCCTTCGGTGTGGCCTCCGGGGCGGGCGCTGCGGCGGGTCTGTGGTCGGCGGCGATCATCGGTCTGGTCACGGCCCTGTTCGGCGGCACCCCGTCGCTGATCTCCGAGCCCACCGGCCCGATGACGGTGGTGTTCACGGCGGTGCTGGCCACCCTCACCAGCCGCCTGGAGGATCCCGCCCAGGCCCTGGCTGTGGCCTTCACGGTGGTGATGCTCTCGGGCGTGTTCCAGATCCTCTACGGGGTGTTCCGCCTGGGCCGCTACATCACCCAGATGCCCTACACGGTGATCTCGGGATTCATGAGCGGCATCGGCACGATCCTGATCGTGCTGCAGATCGGCCCGCTGCTGGGCCAGCCCGCTCCCCCCGGCAGTGTGATCGGCACTCTGCGCGCCCTGCCCACCCTGCTGCAGGGCATCCAGCCGCTGGAATCGTTGCTGGCCCTGATCACCCTCGCGGTGCTGTGGTTCACCCCCGGGGTGGTGAAGCGCCTGGTGCCGGTGCCGCTGTTCGCCCTGATTGTCGGCACGATCATCTCCATGGTGGCCTTTCAAGGGGTGGAACTGCGGCGCATCGGCGCGATCCCCAGCGGCCTGCCCCAGTTCACCTTGCCGGCCCTGACCCCGGATGTGCTGCAGCTGGTGCTGATCAATGCGGCCCTGCTGGGCATGCTGGGCTCGATTGACTGCCTGCTCACCTGTCTGGTCTCCGACAGCCTCACCCGCACCGAGCACAGATCCAACAAGGAGCTGGTGGGCCAGGGCCTGGCCAACATCGTCGCCGGCCTGTTCGGGGCCCTGCCCGGATCCGGGGCCACCACCGCCACGGTGGTGAACATCCAGGCCGGTGGCCGCACGGGGCTCTCGGGCATCCTGCGGGCGGTGATCCTGGCGGTGGTGATCCTGGGAGGGGCCACCCTGGCCTCCCGGATCCCCCTGGCGGTGCTGGCGGCGATCGTGTTCAAGGTGGGCATCGACATCGTCGACTGGGGATTCCTGGCCCGGGTGCCCCAGCTCTCGCGCAAGGGCGCCTTCATCACCTACACGGTGATCGCGCTCACGGTGCTGGTGGATCTGATGGTGGCTGTGGGTGTGGGCATCTTCATCGCCAACATCATCACGATCGACAAGATGAGCACGATGCAGGCCAGGGCCGTGAAGGCGGTGAGCACCGTGGACGACGCCATGGACCTCAGCGACCATGAACGGGAGCTGCTCAGCCAGGCCAATGGTCGTGTGCTGCTGTTTCAGCTCAATGGCGCCATGATCTTCGGGGTGGCCAAGACGATCAACCGCGAGCACAACGCCATCGGTGACTGCGATGCCGTGATCTTCGACCTCTCCGAGGTGTTCCATCTCGGCATCAGCGCCGCCCTGGCGATCGAGAATGCCGTGGAGGAGGCCATCGAGGTGGGCCGCAATGTGTATGTGGTGGGGGCTCAGGGCACCACCCGCAAGCGGCTCGAAGAGTTCAGGCTGTTCGAGAAGCTGCCCGAGGACCACACCGATCTCACGCGCCATCAGGCCCTGATCCACGCGGTGGAGTCCCTCGGCTGAGCCGCCGTTCGGGTCCACAATCGGGGTTCACCCGCGCTGGAGCTGGGGCCGATGCCAGTGATCGAGGATCGGCTGCGCCACTGGAAGGGGGATCTCACCGGCGGGGTGACCGCCGCCGTGGTGGCCCTGCCCCTGGCCCTCGCCTTCGGGGTGGCGTCCGGTGCCGGGGCCATCGCCGGCATCTACGGGGCCATCACCCTGGGCTTCTTCGCGGCCCTGTTCGGCGGCACCCCCAGCCAGGTGAGCGGCCCCACCGGTCCGATGACCGTGATCATGACCGCCGTGGTGACGCTCCTGGTGGGCCGTTACGGCCAGGAGGCCGGGTTGGCGATGGCCTTCACGGTGGTGCTGCTGGCGGGGGGCTTTCAGGTGCTGTTCGGCCTGATGAAGCTGGGCCAGTACATCACGATGATGCCCTACACGGTGATCTCCGGCTTCATGACCGGGATCGGCGTGATCATCATCGTGCTGGAGATTCCCCCGCTGCTGGGGGTGAGCCTGTCCGGATCCGTGCCCGCCATCGTGGCCGGGATACCGGCAGCGATCCCCCAGCTCAATCCCACCGCCCTGGCCCTCGGGCTTGCCACCTTCGCCCTGGTGACGCTCTACCCCAGGCGCTGGAACACTGTGCTGCCGGCGCCTCTGGTGGCCCTGGTGCTGATCACCCTGGCCTCGGTGCTGCTGCTGCCGGCTGAGGCGGTGCCGCGGCTCGGTGCGATGCCCCGCGGACTGCCCCAGCTGGTGGTGCCCCGGTTCAGCTTCAGTGAGCTCCGCACCCTGGCTGGTTTCGCCCTCACCCTGGCGGTGCTCGGTGCCATCGATTCGCTGCTCACCTCCCTGGTGGCCGACAACATCACCCGCGGTCAGCACGACTCCGACCGGGAGCTGATCGGCCAGGGCATCGGCAATATCGCCGCCGGCCTGGTGGGCGGTCTGCCCGGGGCGGGCGCCACCATGCGCACGGTGACCAACGTGCAGGCTGGCGGGCGCACGCCCTTGTCGGGCATGATCCACGCCCTGGTGCTGCTGGTGATCACCCTGGGGGCCGGTCCCCTGGCCAGCCCGATCCCCGAGGCGGTGCTGGCCGGCATTCTGCTGCGAGTGGGGCTGGACATCATCGACTGGAACTTCATCGTCCGGGCGCCGCTGCTGTCCTGGAAAACCACGGGCCTGATGTGGCTGGTGCTGATCCTCACGGTGTTCTGGGATCTGATCACCGCCGTGGTGGTGGGGGTGTTCCTGGCCAACATCCTCACGATCAAACGCCAGAACGACCAGCAGCGTCAGCAGATGCGCCGGCTCCGGGGGGATCCCGATCTGGCGGCTGGGGCGCATGATCTCAGCGGAGAGGAATGCCGGCTGCTGCAGCGCTGCGGCCGGCGGGTGTTGATGCTGCAACTGGCGGGGCCGCTGAGTTTCGGAGCCGGTAAGTTCCTCTCCCAGCAGCTCAGCAGCGTGGATGACTTCCACACCCTGGTGCTCGATCTCAGCGAGGTGCCCCTGCTCGGGGTCACCGCTGCCCTGGCGATCGAGACGATCTGTTTCGACTGCCGCGACCAGCACCGCAGCGTGATGATCGTGAGCGACCGCAGCCAGCCCGTGGAGCGCCTCAACCGGCTGGGGGTCGACAGGATCCGCGGCGTGGCGTTCATGGGAGATCGGCTGTCGGCACTGCAGAGCTGCTCCCGCCAGCTCGCCGAGGCCCCATGACTCCATGAGCTGGTTCGGTCTGGCCGAGCTGCTGATCCTGGGGCTGCTGGCCGATGGCCTGTTCCGCCGCCTGGGGGTACCGGGCCTGATCGGCATGCTGCTGGTGGGGGTGGCCCTGGGCCGCTCGGGCCTGGCCCTGCTCGACCCCCGGCTGCTGGCCCTTAGCGGCGATCTGCGCCAGATGGCGCTGGTGGTGATCCTGCTGCGGGTGGGTTTCGGGCTCAACCTTGGCACCCTGCGGCGGGTGGGCCGGCGGGTGCTGCTGCTGGCCTGGATTCCGGCCACCTGTGAGGGCCTGACAATCACCCTGGTGGCTCAGCCCCTGCTGGGGCTGAGCCTGCTGGAGGCGGCCCTGCTCGGCAGCGTGATCGCGGCGGTGTCGCCGGCGGTGGTGGTGCCGCTGATGCTGCGCCTGATCGAGGAGAAGCGCGGCACCGAGCGGGCCATCCCCCAGATGGTGATGGCCGCGGCCTCCCTCGACGACATCCTGGTGATCGTGGTGAACGGCGTGTTGCTGGGGCTGCTGGTGCAGCAGGGCGTGGGGGTGCCTGCGGCGCTGATCCGCCTGCCGGTGGGGCTGGCCCTTGGAGCCGCAGCCGGGGCGGGACTGGGTTGGCTGCTGATCCGTTGGATCGCCCGTTTTCGCCCCCAGGCCAACCGCCAGGTGCTGCTGATCCTGGCTCTGTCGCTGCTGCTGCTGCGCCTGCAGGAGCGCATCAACGGCCTGGTGCCGTTCACCGGCCTGGTGGCGGCGATTGCGCTGGGGGTGGTGATTCTGGAACTGCGCGACGACCTGGCCCGGCCGATCGCCGCCAAGCTGGCCTCGATCTGGGTGTTCGCCGAACTGGTGCTGTTCACCCTGGTGGGGGCTCAGCTCAATGTGGCGGTGGCCTGGCGCAGCGGCCTGGCCGGCCTGGCGGTGCTGGCCATCGGTCTGCTGGCGCGCTCGATCGGCACCCTGCTGTGCCTCCTTCGCAGCGACTTCACGGCCGGCGAGCGCCTGTTCATCACCGTGGCCTACATCCCCAAGGCCACCGTGCAGGCGGCCATCGGCGCCGTGCCGCTGATGACGATGCAGGCCGCGGGGCTGCCCACCGGCCCGGGCGAGGTCATCCTGGCGGTGGCGGTGCTGAGCATCGTGGTCACCGCGCCCCTGGGCGCCTGGCTGAGCGCCACCCTGGCGCCGCGGATGCTGCGGCTGGAGGCGTCGCAGGCTGCGGTCAGCTCTGGGTGCTGACGAACTCATGAAACTTCTGAGCCGCCGACTGAAACAGTGAATCCGTCGTCGTCAGCAGACTGGTCCATGTCGACTCACCGGCCTCCCGAAGTTTCTCGAGTTCCGCCTTGGCGGCATCCCGGGACGTGATCAGCTGATCC
>JAWOBH010000316.1:0-2541 GCA_046498125.1 Prochlorococcaceae cyanobacterium
ACCAGCCGCTGGCCGGGCTGCACCCGGTTCTGGAGGTCCTGGGCCAGGTTCCCCCAGCCCACCACCTTCAGCTGGCCGGGAGGATCATCGGGACGCAGACCCTCCACCTGCACCAGCATCTCGGCCACAGGCGTCTGGTTGTCCTGGGTGTAACGCACCTGGGGGGCCTCCAGCACGTCGACCTCCAGAAGACAGTGATTCACGGCCGCCGACCCTCGCAACGCCGCCCATCCTGATGCACGACACCCCGCCTCGGCAGCCCCTCCGGCGGCTGTGGCTGTTCACCGGCACCGGCGATGGGCCGCCACTGGCCAGGCGGCTGCTGGCCCAGGGCTGGCGCCTGCGCGTGAGCGTGGTGACGGCTGCCGCCGCCCGGGCCTACCCCCCCGATCCAGCCCTGGAGCTGCGCGTGGGCGCGCTGGCGGGCGCCGGCAACCTCACCCGGGGCCTGCTGGAGGCCAGCCGCCGGGGCGAGCCCTTCGCCGCAGTGGTGGATGCCACCCACCCCTTCGCCTGCAGCATCCACGGGGAGTTGGAGCGGGGCAGCGCCGCCGCCGGCGTGCCGCTGCTGCGGCTCGAGCGCAGCCACGCGCCTGGGCCGGCCGGCGACCGGGTGCAGGAGCTGGCGGATCTGGGCGCCCTGGGAGCGCTGCCCCTGGCCGGCACGCGGCTGCTGCTGGCGATCGGCTCGCGGCAGCTGGGCCAGGCCGTGCGCTGCAGCCCCTGCGCCCAGCACCACGCCCGGGTGCTGCCCACCCCGCAGGCCCTGCGCCAGGCCCTGGCCGCGGGTCTGGCCGCCGAGCGCCTGGCCCCCCTGCACCCGCGGACGGGGCGGGCACTGCCGGCGGGGGCGGTGGAAGCGGCGCTGCTGCGGCGCTGGCGGATCGAGGCGGTGCTGGCGCGGGCCTCAGGCCCCCCCAGCGAACCCCTCTGGCGTGGCCTGGCGGAAGCCCACGGTTGCCGTCTGCTGCTGCTGCGCCGCCCGGGTCCCAACCCCACCGTGCCGGGCCTCGATGGGGACGCCCTGTTGCGGCACCTGGCAGCCTGGACCCGCTGACGTCCGCTGCCGCCCATGCCAAGGGATGCCGAGCTGGTGCTGGTGCTCACCACCGAGGCCGATCAGGAGCGGGCCGAGGCCCTGGCCCGGGCGCTGCTGGAGCGGCGCCTGGCGGCCTGTGTCTCCCTGCAGCCGCTGCTCTCGCTCTACCACTGGCAGGGCCGGCTGGAGCGCGGCACGGAGGTGCAGCTGTTAATCAAGACCCTGGCCCACCGGCTCGGCGCCCTGGAGGAAGCGGTGCGGGACCTGCACAGCTACAGCACGCCGGAGTGGATCCACTGGCCGGCCCGCTGCAGCGCCGGCTATGGCGCCTGGCTGCTGGAGAGCGGCTCGAGCGCCAGCTGACGCCGGGCCAGCTCGCTCAGATCCGCCTGGCAGCGGGGCCCGAGCTGGGTCACCACCTGGCCGGCGCAGAGGGAGCCCAGCCGGCCGCAGGTCTGCAGGTCCAGCCCCCGCGTGTAAGCGTGCAGGAAGCCGGCGGCATAGAGGTCACCGGCGCCGGTGGTGTCCACCAGCGGCCCCAGGGTCACGGGCTCGATCAGGTGGCTCTCGGTGCCGCTGAGCACCAGCGAACCGGCCTCACTGCGGGTCAGGGCCGCCACCCGGCAGCGGCCGCGCACCTGCTCCACGGCCTCGGCAAACGTGTTGGCGCGGTAGAGGGCGGTGATCTCCATCTCATTGGCGAACAGCAGATCCACATGGCCATCCACCAGCTCCAGGAAGCTGTCGCGGTGGCGCTCCACGCAGAAGGCGTCGGAGAGGCTCAGAGCCACCTCGCCGCCGTGGGCCCGGGCCACCTCGGCGGCGGCGATGAAGGCCCGCTTGGCCGGCTCGCTGTCCCAGAGGTAGCCCTCCAGGTAGAGGACCCGGGCCCGGGCCACCATCTCCAGATCCAGGTCGGCGGGATCCAGGCCCACCGAAGCACCGAGGTAGGTGCACATGGTGCGCTGGGCATCGGACGTCACCAGGATCAGGCAGCGGGCCGTGGAGGCTCCGGCCGTGGCCGCCGGCGTGTCGAAGCGGGCCCCCACGGCGCGGATGTCGTGGCTGAAGATGGCACCCAGCTGGTCGTCCCGCACCCGACCGATGAAACCGGCCCGGCTGCCCAGCTGGGCCAGGCCGGCCACGGTGTTGGCCGCTGAACCGCCGGAGGTCTCCAGCCCAACCCCCAGGCTCCCGTAGAGGCGCTGGGCCCGGGCCTCATCCACCAGGGCCATGGTGCCCTTGGTGAGGCCGTGGTCATCGAGGAAACGCTCATCGGCCTGCACGAGCACATCCACGATGGCGTTGCCAATGGCCACCACATCCAGGCTGGTGTCAGCGCTCGCAGGCGATCCGGGGGAAGGCATCAGGCGCTCAGCAGGGCCCGCTTGGGACCGTGAATGGGATCCTCCACCACGATCGTCTGGTCACGGCCCGCCCCGAGCGACACGATCGCGATCGGCACCTCCATCAGCTCGGCGAGGAAGCGCAGGTAGCTCATG
>JAWOBH010000325.1:0-5306 GCA_046498125.1 Prochlorococcaceae cyanobacterium
CCCAGCCGCGGCTGTCGCCGGCCCAGCCGTGCATGGCGAGCAGCTGGGTGGTCATGGCTTGGTCATGGTCTGGTCATGGCGAGCCGAGGGCGCCCAGCAGCCGCACCAATGTGCCGGCCGGCAGGTCGGCGCGCAGCACCAGCCGCAGCCGCGCCGTGCCCTCGGGCACGGTGGGCGGCCGGATCGCCACCACCAGCAGGCCGGCGTCCTCCAGCCGCGACTGCAGCGCCAGGGCCCGCTCGTCGCTGCCCACCAGCAGGGCCAGGATCGGCCCTTCGCCAGGGGGCCGGGGCCAGCCGGCGGCCTCGAGGCCATCGCGCCAGCGCCGGGCCCTCGCCAGCAGATCCGGCTGGGCGGGTTCGGCCGCGCCGCCAGCGGCCTCAGCGTGGCGGCGCCGGATCAACTGCAGGGAAGCCAGGGCCCCGGCAGCCAGGGGCGGCGCCAGGGCGGTGGTGTAGCGGAAGGCACCGCTGCTCTGCAGCAGCCACTCCATCACCAGCTCGCCGCCGGCCAGGAAGGCGCCGCCGCTGCCGAAGGCCTTGCCGAAGGTGCCGCTGATCAGGGCGATCGAGCCGATGCCCTGCCCCAGCCCCCGGCCGCCGGGACCCAGCACCCCCAGGGCATGGGCCTCATCCAGCAGCAGCGCCGCCCCGAAGCGCTCGCAGAGGGCGGCCAGGGCCGACACATCGGGACTGGTGCCCTGCATGGAGAACAGGCTCTCGCTCAGCACCAGCAGGCGCTGCTCGGGACGGGCGCGGCGAGCCTCGCTGAGCCGGCGATCGAGCTGGGCCAGGTCGTTGTGGGCGAAGCGCCGCAGGCGGGCGCCGCTGGCGGCCACGCCCGTGAGCAGGGAATGGTGGATCAGCCGGTCGGCGATCACCAGGCTGTGGCGGTCGGCCAGGGCCAGCACCGCCGCCAGGTTGGCCTGGAAGCCGCTGGGGAACAGCAACGCCCGGTCGCGCCCCAGCCAGTTCGCGAGCTGGGCTTCCAGCTCCATGTGCACCGGCCGGGTGCCGGTGACAAGCCTGGACCCGCCGGCGCCCACCCCATCACGGGCCGCGGCCTCCTGGGCGGCGGCGACCACCTCGGGGTGGCGGCTGAGGCCCAGGTAGTCGTTGCTGGCGAGGTCGAGGATGGTGTGGTCCTGTTCGGCCAGAGATGGGCAGAAGCTGGCTTGGTCGGCAGCTGCCAGAGAGCGCATCTGGCGACGGCGCGTGCTCGCCACCGCTTCAGCCTGGTGATGCAGCGCATCTCTCCAGGGAATTGTGCTGCTGGCGTTCAGACTGGTGGCCATGGTTGGGCCGTGCTGGAGACGGGGGGCTGGAGGCGGGGGGCTGGAGGCGAAGGTGATCTCACTGAGGAGACACCGTCGAGGAGGGTGGCGTTTGGCTGTTGTGTCTGGGGCTATTAGGCCAGTGTTTCGGCGGCTGTTGCTGCCCCATTCCCCAGAGAAAGGTGATCCTGGATCATTCGGGTGACCCTTGGATTGACCCGGGCGGCCACCTCCTGCCAGTCGTCGATGTCCTGGCGGATGGGATTGAGTCTGAGAAGCTCCGTCTTGAGAAATGGAAATTCGAGCTCCTCGATGAGCTGTCGCCAGTGCGTATGGGTGACATTGCCGTGTTCTCCGGCCAGGTAAAGAGCCTCCAACCGGAAGCCTGCATCGGCCAGGATGCCGCTCCAGCCCACCTCGCAGGCCTGCACTAGATCCACTTTTGATTGCCAGATGGAGATCTGATCCCAGAAAGCCCAGAACAATGCACTGCGCAGAACACGTGGCCCGTAGGCGATGAAATAGCTCTGTAGATGGGAGCGAATGGCGGTGCTCTCGGTGAGCCCCACCACGTCGGCACGACTGGCGCTCAGGCGCTGGAACAGCGAATCGAGACTGTGCAGGGGCCCGTAACAGCTGTCATTGGTAAGAATCAGCTGCGGCACCCGCTCCAGCTGGGAGCGACAGAAGGAGAGCCCAGCCTGCCAGCTGCCGAAGTCATAGCCCTCGTTGTGTCGCACCAGTACGACGTCGCAGAGCTCGCGCAGGCTGTCCATGGCTGATGGCTGATGCAGCAGGGCCGGTGCTGCGGATACAAAACCCAGATCGGCGTGGCGCCGATAGGCCCGCAGTTGTTCAATAACATCAGGGCGAATCTGTCCACTGGCGTCCCAGTGCACATAGAGCAGGAAAGGACGCCCCCCGTATTGGGACTCCGGCCTGACCCAGCTGTAGAGCAGTCGCTCCCGTGATGGTGCTAAGGGCTGGGGTGGCTGTCGCATCGGCTCGAAATGATGGGACGCCGGACCGAGGAAGCGGTGGTAGAGGGGATCGCCCTGTTGAAACCGCACGGGATAGCGTCGCCGCAGAGCTCCAGACTCACGCGCAAGGCGGTTGCGTTTTTCTCCAGCAATGTCGTCACCGCGGCTCTTCGATTCGGCATGGATGATGCGCGGTTCGGGAGTCACGATCACGGCACGCCCCTCTCCGGTGAGTCGCCAGCAGAGATCCACGTCGTTGTAGGCCACCTCAAAGGTCTCATCGAAGCCACCAAGGCGATCAAAATCCCCGCTGCGCATCAACAGACAGGCGGCCGTCGCCGCCGACCACTGCTCCTGCAGTTCCAGCACGGCAAACGGTGCCGTCTCGATCCCTGGCCGTAGTCCTTTCCCCGGGGAGAGGATGTCGTGGGACTGGCGGGGAGCTGCCACGAGCCCGTGGTGCTGGATTGTGCCGTCCTCGTAGAGCAGTCGGGCGCTGACGGCACCGGTGAGGGCCATGCCAAACGGGTCCAGCAGGGCCTCCACGGGCTGCGGCGATTCAAAGCGGATGTCGTTGTTGAGAAACAGCAGAAAGTTGCCGCTGCAATGGCGCCTGGCCCGGTTGTTGAGAGCGGCGAAGTTGAAGGGGCTGTCGTCGCGCAGGCCAAGAACGATCACCCCGCGCTGCGCCGCGATCGGGGCAAGCTCCTCGGCCAGAGCGATCGCCTCCGCCTGAGTACTCCCATTGTCCACAAGTACCAGCTCCAGCTGTGTGACGCCCGCCTGCTCGAGCAGGCTTTCCACACAGGTTCTCGTCAGCGTCGCCTGGTCGCGGAAGGGGATGATCACCGAGACCCGATCGCCCGGTTGAAGGGTGCGCCGCATTCGGAAGCTGCCGCCCAGCGGCCCGGATTCCAGCCGGCCCTCCGGAAGCAGCCAGGGCCGGGATCGTCGGCGGCTGATTCGCTCCAGTTCAAGGAGTTGATCGCCGCTGAAGGTGTCTCGCTGATCTGGAGTGCGGATGGACAGCACGGTGGGTGTGGTCCGCGGACTGCGGCGCAGCAGGGCCTGGGGGAGGGTGGTGATCGGTTTCCGGAGCTCCAGCCACTGCAGGCCGAGATCCTTGAGCAGGGCATGGAGGGATCGGTAGGTCGACTGCAATTCCAGCTTGTTGACGAGCTTGGCGGGCAGCGCCACCAGGCCCGGCAGATGGCCGCGGCTGAGCAACCGGAATGGAGTTGGCGGGCCGGCGAACTGGCGCTGGCCGACCCTGGTGGGGTCGTCGCACCAGAGCAGCTCTTCATCGCTGCAGAGCAACTGCTCGCTCTGCCAGGCCTGACAGCCGGCCAGGAGGGTCCAGGCCCCGGGCCCCGGCCGGTCCTCGGCGCCGATGAGGGCCAGGACACGGTCATGGCCCGTCATGTGGGAACCCAGCCGGGCGAGCTGTTCGCACACAGCCGGGCCGGGCCGGGCCTCCAGCTCCAGCAGAGCTCCCTGGGCGAAGCCCCCCTCCAGAGCCCGCAGAGCGGCGAGCCGTTCCAGGTGCTGACGTCCCAGCCGCTGCATCTGCGCCTGGGTGGCTGCCAGCACCAGCACCCCTTCGAGGGCCGTGGGGCGAAGCGGCGGGTCGCTGCGCCGCAGCAGCTCAATCGACAGCCGGGGCCTGTTGAGTGGTGGAGGCCCCTGCAGCCAGTGATGCAGGAAAGCCAGCAGTTGTCTGGGATCACGCCGGGCAAGCCAGTTGGCGTCCATCGCCAGCAGGGCGGGTTTTTTGCAGAATCGCACCGGTCGGATTTCAGAGACCCCTTGGGCGGTCTCCCCGATCTGGCACAGCCGAGCGCTGCGCCGTTCTGCCAGGCCCAGGATGAGCGGTCCCCAGCTGGCAGACGGCGGCTCCGGGTGGTTCCAGAGCAGATAATGAGCCCCTCCGGCCAGTACCCACCGGGCGGCGTCACGGATGAGGTCGTTGGCTTGATCGGCATCGGTCACCACCGTGACCTCATTCACAGCAAGGGGCTGGCTCAGCAATGTGCCCTGGTCCTGCCCTGGCCCCTGGATCCAGATCCATCGCCGCGCCAGCAGTTCATCATGGTCACTGGGCGTCCAGCGACCGAGAGCGGACCCTGGTGCGTCCATTCCAGCGCCGGCTTCCCGAGCCAGGCACTCCAGTGCTGTGAGTCGCTCTAACCAGCCCCGACGACCGGACGAGAGCTGTGCGAGTTGGTGGTAGTGCCGGATCTCGATTGCGGGCAGGGAGGGATAGAGCCGGCGATGACCGCGCAACACGCCGTTCAGGTGCGTGGCCACGAAGGTGGCCGGATCACAGCCATGCTCCAGTTGCAGCATCAGGGGATCGAGGAACCCTGGCTTCAGAGCGGCTGGGAATCGTGGTGCCAGCAGCAGTCTTGCAGGCACGAGCTGGAGATCGAGATAGCAGGCATCCAGGCCTGGATGGCAGCTGGCCAGCACTGGACGGATCAGTGCCTTTGGATAGCCGTCTGCATGAATCTGCCCTAGCAGCACCAGTGCGGCCCGCATGTCGCCAGCATTCAGGGCTTCCCGCAGGTGGCTGATCCGGGCGTGGTTCTGCATCGTGCGGCCGGGTGACGGCGGAGCCATTCAAACCACCCGCGTAGGCTTGCCCAGCCTGGGATCTGTGATGTTCGGCTGGGTCTCCACACAACCGCTGCCGCCGCGGCTGGAAGAACTCCTGGCACGGTCCGGGGCCGTCGTTCGGGACTGGCCGGTGCGGCAACCTGACGACGCGCTGATCTTCCTCCCTCCCGATCAGGTTCTGGCCTGCGGCCGCCTGCCTCACGCAGGAATCCTCACCAGCTACCGCATGCTGCTGGAGGCCAGCGAAGCTCTCGCCCGGGAGGGGGGGCGGGCTGTTCTGGTCAATGGTGATCGGCTGCTGGGACTCAGTGCAGAGGAACTGGTCGGCTGGCGGACCGAGCTGCCGCTGCCTCGACCGTGCTCTTCAGGTTCATCATTTACTATAATTTCTTTATTAAAATTGGTTTTATTAAGATATTCTTCAATTTGATTCTTTT
>JAWOBH010000046.1:0-7156 GCA_046498125.1 Prochlorococcaceae cyanobacterium
TCGCTGGGGCGGGAGAGAACGAAGGCCACCATGGCGGTGAGCACGATCACCAGAGCGGTGACCCCGGCGATGGCGGCGGAGTAGTCGACGGTCATGGCGATCAACCCAGGCCGATCTGGGAGAGGATGCCCTGGCCGGTGAGCAGTTCGGTGCCGAGGCCGATCACAAAGCCGAGCATGGCCAGGCGGCCATTCCAGGTTTCGGCGAAGGCGCTGAAGCCGAAGCGGGGGGACGTGTCGGACATGACTGTTAAGCGGTGTTACGAAGACTGTAACAGTCTGTAACGGATCTGTCGAGGGCTGGGCGCACCGGCTTCGGGCGCCCAGCCCCGCAGACGGTTGAGATCCCCAGTTGAGATTCCCAGTTCGGGCCCCCGGTCCAGCCTTGGCAGCTCCAGCTGCCCGGAGGGTTTCCGGGAGGAACGGCGCAGCTGGTTACCCACGAACCCTCAACCCATGGGCACACCGGTAGCAGCAGCGGTCACCGCTGACGAGGTGTCCTGAACTTTCACCAGACGGTTCAGGATCTGCCGCTGATCGTGCAGGTGATCAGCCAAGGAACGGCCCTGCGACAACGTCTGCATCTCAGGGGAGATCCACCACCAGGGCGGCGCGGGATGGACGCTCAGCAATCGCCGCCAGCTCAGCAGCTCCGCCCGATCACGATCAATCGCAATCCCGGTGGCGGTGCCCCCAGGCTTTGCCATGGAAGCCCGGCCAGTGGCAGCTCACTCGTCTTCGTCGGAGCCGCCGTTGGGGATGAGCTTGATCTGCTTGCGGCCAAGCTTGATCTCGAACTCATCACCGGGCTCCAGGCCCAGCTGGGCGGTGTAGGCCTTGCCCACCAGCAGGTTGCCGTTGAACTGCACTTTGGTGACGTAACTGAGCTTGCGGCCACCCTTGCCACGGCCCTGACCGCTCTCGCCCAGGCTCACACCCTTGGCTTCCAGCAGGGCCTCATAGAAGGCGGTGAAATTCAGCCGTTCGCTGCCGTCCTTCTTGGTGCTCACGTAGCCGCATTCACGCACCAGTTCAGACTTGGTGGCATCGCCCAGTTCCTTGACCTTGGCGAGCAGATCAGAGCCGGTGAGCATGGGTGTTTGAAAAACTGTGCGCACCTTATCGCATAGCTGCACCGGTGCAATGGGAGTGTGAACTGAGGCTTCTCTGAGCATGGTGTGCTCTGCTGGCTTGCCTGGAAGAAGCCCAATCAAGCCCCCGGCAGATTGTTCGTCACCGCATGGAGTTCGGGATTCCGGGGGTTGATCGCGGCAGGCTGTTGCCCGCCTTCGAATGATCGTCCGCTGCCTGAAGACGCGGGTTGCAAACCAGGTTCAATCCCCTGCAACTTCAGGGCTCGCGGCCCTGGGCCTGGGGGCCAAACAGTGGCCCGAGATCTTCCAGGGAGGAGTGGCGACGCAACTCCCGTTCGATCCGCTTCAGGGTGGCGTTCAGGTCATGGCGGCGTCGCGGCCCTGGGGGAGGGGGATCATCCAGGGGTTCACGCCTCGCCTTGCTCCTGCTCTGGCTGGGATCGGCCATCGCCGTGCCTCCTGCCGACCTCCCTTCATCCTGCTTCAACTGCGCCATCAGCATGCGCCTTGCGCATGCGCCATTCGGATCGGTTCCCCGTATGCAGCAGCACCTGCAGATCGGCCACGACAGTTCAAGGATGGTCGGGATCAGAAGGACTCCCCCCATGCGCGAGATCGTGTTCCGCGTTCTCAGCGACACTCCCGGCCGGCTCGATGCCATTGCCATCTCCCCGGCCAGCCATCACCCCCTGCGCATTACGGCTCCATCCCTGGAGGAACTGCATCACGAAGCTCGTGACGCCCTGATCGAGCACCTGGGTGCCGTCCACGGGGCCTATCGGGTGCGCATCCGCCGCTGCCAAGGCCACCCCAGCAGCGCAGTCCGGCCGTTGCACCGCCCGGCCGCTCCCTGCAGCTGAACGGGCAGGACAATGTCCAGGGTGGCTGGCTGTGAGCTGGGATGAATGGGAAAGTCTCGATCGTGCTGGCGGCGATACCCCGAGCGTTTTGGCTGGTGACGGCTCACTCCGGGGTCATCGGCATGGAGCTGGAGCGGCGGAAGGCCCAGGGCCGTGTGATCCCATCCGGCTTCCGCCAGATGCCGGAACGCCGGAGGCCGGCGCCGGCCTCCGCCTCCAGATAGGCCGAGGCGTCACAGCGATCCAGATAACGGCGATAGGCGAACGCCTGGCCGGCCTCCACCATCGCCAGCCCGACGTTGCCCTTCCTGAACACTTCCGCCACGGTGCGGCCGTAGCGGTCCGTGGCCTTCACCTCCAGCGTCAACGCCGTGCCAGGCGGCAGCCGGGCACGCAGCGAATCACGGGCCCGAGGGCCGTCAGGACGCTGGGCCAGTTCGGGGGCGTCGATGCAGGCCAGTCGCACCGTGATCTGCTCACCGCCCTGCCTGACCCGGATGGTGTCGCCATCCCCCACCGAGAGCACCGTGACCTCTGGCCCCGGCTGGGCCAGACAGCCGGCGGAGCTGGCTCCGCTCAGAGCCACGCCCGTCAACAGCAGCCAGTGGCGGTAGCCCATCGGCAGCAGCCCAACACCTCCGGCAACCCTCGCAGGGCCGGCGGAGTGCTGCGGTACGGTCCCGCCAACCGGGGCAAGGCGGTGCTGGAGCGGTTCACCGTGCTGTTCCCCCTCTGGACCGTGGCGGGAGTGCTACTGGCCCTGCCGTTCCCCTGGCTGTTCACCTGGATGCAGGGCCCGTTGATCGTGCTGGCCCTGGCGCTGGTGATGCTGGGCATGGGCCTGGAGCTGCAGGCGGCGGATTTCCGGCGGGTGCTGGGCCATCCGCGGCCAGCCGCCCTGGGGGTGATCGCCCAGTTCGCCGTGATGCCGGCCGTGGCTGCGGCTGTGGCCAGCACGCTGCAGCTGGAACCTCCTCTGGCGGTGGGGCTGATCCTGCTGGGCTGGCTGATCCCGGCGGCGGCGGGCCAGCCGGCCGCGGTGCGACGCACCCTGAGCATCGAGGTGGGGATCCAGAACTCTGGCCTGGCGGTGGTGCTGGCCCGCTCAGCCTTCGCGGCCTCGCCGCTCACGGCCCTTCCCGGCGCCATCTCCGCGGTGGTGCACGCCGTGCTCGGCAGCCTGCTGGCCAGCTGCTGGCGGCTGGGACGCTCGGGGTTCAGCGCCGGTTCAGGGCTCAGCGCCGCTGATCGGCCACCAGCAGCAGGCCGCCCGCGATCGCCAGGTTCTTGAGCAGCTGAATGCGCTCGGCGGGATCACCCAGATCCCCATGGAAGATGACACTCGTGGGCACCAGGAACACCAGCAGCAGCACCGCCCCCAGCCGTGCCTTCCAGCCGCTGATCACCAGCGCGGAGCCGACGGCCATCAGCGCCATGGCCAGCACCAGCACCAGCGGCGCCAGCGGCACCCCCCTGGCGGCAATGGCGGCGGCAGGTCCGGCAAAGCCGGTGAGCTTGCCGATCAGCGACTGGATGAACACCAGACACAGCAGCACCCGGGCCACCCGGTTCAGCAGCGATGGTGGGTCAGTGGGATCTGGCAGCAACGCAGACATTGGGGGCAGGGTGGTCAGTGGCGCACCGGCACCACCTTCAGGCCAATGGGAGCCAGGGCGATCAGAGCCAGTTTGATGTGCTGGATGCCGAAGGGGATGCCCACGATCGTGATGAAACAGGCCAGGGCGGAGCTGAGATGGCCGATCGCCAGCCACCAGCCCGCCAGCAGGAACCAGATCACATTGCCGATCAGCCCGAACGGCCCGGTGCCGAGATCGGTGCGGCCCGTGAGCTCACGGCGGCTCACCGCCTCATAGCCCACCGGCCAGAAGGAGAAGTTCCCGATCACAAAGCAGGCGCGCGCCCAGGGGAGGCCCACGATGGTGAGCGCCGCCACCAGGCCGGCCAGCCACCAGCCCAGGCCCATCACGAAGCCGCCCAGCACAAACCAGAGAACGTTGAGCAGAAATCCGATCACGGGCAGCAGCTGATGGCCATGAGGGCGGCGAGCCTGAGCAGCGCTGCCGCTCAGGCCGCCATGGGCGGGATGGCAGTGTCAGCGGGCTCGAGCGCTTCCCACAGCTTGCGGTAAGCCGCCGTTTGCAGGGCGCTCCAGGGCCTGGAGGCAGGGTGGCGGGCGGCCACCCTGCGGGCCAGATCTTCTCTGCTGCGGGGCACAGCCCCAAGGCCCAACACAGCCAGGGCTGCCTTGATATCCGCTGAAGCGCCCATCAAGCGAAACCCGGAGAACCGGCGAAAGCTGAGCCACTCTCGCGCCTGCACAGGACCGACGCAAGCCGTTCCGGCCGGAGGAACCGCCGCCGCCACCCCGTCCGCCACGGCCATGGCATTTTTGTGTGCGACAACACCTCCCACGCGCCGTAGCAACCGCTACCAAGTGGCTAGATTTGTATGACGTTGATCCACCCGGGGTCGGGTGGACGCAGTCAGATCCACGTCAGGCAACGGGGACGCGGACACTGTGGAGACTCTGATGAACGTTCTCGATCTGATCCGATCCAAGGTGATCAAGGAGCAGCGTCTCAACGGCGCCCAGTTCCTGATGGCCAAGTCGTACCGCGGCGTGCCCTACCTGGACGCCCACCACGACGATCCCAAGCAGCAGACCAGGACCAAACAGCTCACCTACCGGGGCCAGAGCTACCTCAACTGAGCCTGCTGAGCATTGAGCTCGCTGACCGTTGAGTCGGCTCCCTGCCCTGGCGGGCAGGATTCTGCAAACCAGCCAGGCTGTCCTGGCTGGCTTTTTTGTGGCCATGAGCAACGCCCTGTACATCAGCACCACCGAGGCGGGCAGCGGCAAGGCCCTGGTGGCCCTCGGGCTTGGCCATCAACTGCTGCGCCGCACCGCCAGCGTGCGGTTCTTCCGGCCTGTGATCCAGACCACGCCGGACGAGGACATCGACCTGATCCGACGCCATTTCGCCCTTCCCCAGAGCGTGGAGGCCTCCTTCGGCCTCACCACCGGGGAGATGAACGACCTGATCGCCGCCAACCGCATCAATGAGGGGCTGGAGCGGATCATCAGCCGCTACCAGGCCCTGGCGGAGGACGATGGCTTCATGCTCTGCGAGAGCTCTGACTACCTCGGCGAGGGTTCCGCCTTCGAGTTCAACCTCAACCAGGAGATTGCCCGCAACCTGGGCTGTCCGATCCTGATTCTGGGCAACGCCCATCAGCGCGACGGCGACGATGCCCTGAGGCCGGTGCGGCTGGCGGTGGAGACCTACCGACGTCACGGCTGTCGGATCGTGGCCATCGTCCTCAACAAGGCCGACCCGTCCCGCCTCGATGGCCTGCGCCAGGCCCTCGAGCGGGAGTTCGGTGGCCGCGACTGGGTGCTGAGCGTGATCCCCTACGACCGCCGCCTGAGCAGCCCCCGTCTGCGCGACATCGCCGAGCATCTGCAGGCCGAGGTGCTCTACGGACACGAGGGGCTGGAGCGCCTGGCCCTGCATCAGATCGTGGCGGCGATGCAGATGCAGCACGCCCTGGAGTGGCTGCAGGAGGGCAGCCTGGTGATCACCCCCGGCGACCGGGGCGACGTGATCATGGGCATGCTGCAGGCCCACCAGTCCCACAACTACCCCAGTCTCTCCGGGCTCCTGCTCACCGGCATGACCCCGGAACCGGCGATCGACCGGCTGATCCAGGGACTGCCCAACCCCCTGCCGATCCTGGCGGTGCCCAGCGACACCTTCACCACCGTGGCGCGCCTGCGGGAGATTCACACCACCCTCAAGGGCGATGACCGGGAAAAGATCGCCCTCTCCATCGCGGCCTTCGAGCGTCACGGCCAGGTGGACCGGCTGCTGCGCACGGTGACCCTGGCCCCACCGCCGGAGCCCACACCGCGGATGTTCCACCACAGCCTCTGCCTGCGGGCCGGCCACAGCCCGCAGCGCATCGTGCTGCCGGAGGCCCTCGAGCCGCGCATCCTCCGGGCGGCGGCCCAGGTGCAGGCCCAGGAGCTGGCCGCACCGATCCTGCTGGGCCAGCGGGAGGAAATCCAGCGGGTGCTGCGGCAGGAGGCGATCGACCTCGATCTGGACTCCGTGGCGGTGCTCTGCCCCCACACCAGCCCCGATCTGGAGCGCTACATCCACTCCTTTGTGGAACTGCGCGGGCACAGGGGCAGCACGGCCGCCATCGCCCGCGATCACCTGCTGGATGCCACCACCTTCGCCACGATGATGGTGCTCAGCGGCGACGCCGAGGGCATGGTGTCGGGGGCCACCCACACCACCCAGCACACCATCCGGCCCGCCCTCCAGCTGATCCGCACAGCGCCTGCGGTGTCGCTGATCTCCTCGGTGTTCGTGATGCTGCTGGAAGACCGGGTGGTGATCTACGGCGACTGCGCCGTCAATCCCCGCCCGGACGCCGGCCAGCTGGCCCAGATCGCCATCAGCTCGGCTGAAACGGCGCGGGCCCTGGGCCTGGAGCCACGGGTGGCGATGCTCTCCTACTCCTCCGGCTCCTCCGGCAAGGGGGAGGAGGTGGAGAAGGTGCGCCAGGCCACCGCGCTGGTGCGGCAGCGCTGGCCGGACCTGCCGGTGGAGGGGCCGATTCAGTACGACGCGGCGGTGAGCGCGGAGGTGGCCCTGCAGAAACTGCCGGGATCGGTGGTGGGCGGCCGGGCCACGGTGCTGGTGTTCCCCGACCTCAACACCGGCAACAACACCTACAAAGCTGTGCAGCGCGAAACCGGTGCTGTCGCCATCGGCCCGATCCTGCAGGGGCTGAACAAACCGGTGAACGATCTCAGCCGTGGCTGCAGCGTGGAGGACATCGTGAGCACCATCGCGATCACCGCCATCCAGGCCCAGATGCTCAACGGGGCTCAGCCTGATTGAGCTGCCGGCTCTCGATCTCCCGGTAGGGGCATTCGGCGGTGGAATCCACCGTGAACCGGGCCCAGTCGCAGCGGGACTGGGGCTCCTCCCGCTCCAGGGACCAGTCGATCCGTCGGTTGTTGTAGGTGAGACCCACGCAGGTCATCTCGGTGTCGTCAGCCAGCAGCGACCAGAGCAGCCGCAGGCGGCTGCGGTGGTAGTCGAGGGGCTCGGTGGTGGGAGGGCGGTCGGGCAGGTAGCCCGGCCGGAAACGCACCGCCCGCGGGCCA
>JAWOBH010000044.1:0-3606 GCA_046498125.1 Prochlorococcaceae cyanobacterium
TGGATTTCGCTTACCGGATCCACTCGGAGGTGGGCAATCACTGCCAGGGGGTGCGCATCAACGACCGCCTCTGCCCCCTGGCCACGCCGCTGCAGAACGGCGATTTCGTGGAGGTGATCACCAGCAAGAACGCTCACCCCAGCCTCGACTGGCTGAACTTCGTGGCCACCCCCACGGCCCGCAACCGGATCCGCTCCTGGTACAAGAAGAGCCATCGCCAGGAGAACATCCAGCGCGGCACCGACCTGCTGGTGCGGGAGCTGGGCCGTGAGGGCTTCGATGCCCTGCTCAATGGCGAGGCGATGGAGCGGGTGGCCCGCCGCTGCAATCTGGTGGGTACCGACGACCTGCTGGCGTCCCTGGGTTTCGGTGGGGTGACCCTGCATCAGGTGCTCAACCGCCTGCGCGAGGAGCTGCGCCTGGCCAGTGCCGCCACGGCGACGCCCCTGAGCAATGAGGAGCTGGCCCGCAGTGTCTCGGCCCACGGCGAGCAGGCCGTCGCCCGGCCGGCGGCTCACGGCAGCGACTCTCCGATCCTGGGGCTGGAGGGGCTCGACTACCGGCTCGGTGGCTGCTGCAGTCCCCTGCCCGGCGAGCCGATCCTGGGGGCCGTGGCCCTTGGCAACCACGGCATCACCATCCACCGCCAGGACTGCGCCAACGTGGCCCAGATTCCGCCCCAGCGCCGCCTGCCGGTGCGCTGGAACCCGGGGCTTGCACAGCCGCGCCGCTACCCGGTGCAGCTGCGCATCGAGGTGCTCGACCGGGTGGGGGTGCTCAAGGACATCCTCACCCGCCTCTCCGATCACCGCATCAACGTCAGCGACGCCCGGGTGCGTACCAATCCCGGTAAACCGGCACGCATCGATCTGCGCGTGGAGCTGCAGAGCGCCTCCCAGCTGGCCGCCACCCTCAACCAGATCCGCTCGATGGCCGACGTGCTCGACATCGCCCGCACGGGGGTGGGCTGAGGCCGCGCCGTGTCGGCGCCCCAGTCTGCCCATGGGAGATTGACCTGCCCGTAGGAGATTGTCATGACGACCAAGCTGTCGCCAGCGTCTCTCGAGCAGCCCTGGCACCACCGATCAGTGGCAGAGACGGTGGAGCAGTTGATCAGCGATCCTGTGGCCGGACTGATGCCGGAGGAGGTGAATCAGCGCCGTCAGGAGTTTGGCCCGAACCGGCTCATTCCCGACACAGGGACCGGGGGCTTGAGGCTGTTTCTGCGGCAGTTCCGGCAGCCGCTTCTGTACATTCTGATGGCAGCAGGAGCGATGACGCTGCTGCTGCGCGACTGGATCGATGCCGGGGTGATCTTTGCTGTCGTCTTGGTCAATGCGGTTGTCGGTTATATCCAGGAGGCCAAGGCCGCAGATGCCATGCAGGCCCTTGCCCGGTCCATCGTGACGAAAGCCACGGTGATTCGTGATCAGGGGAAACAGAAACTGGCTGCCGATCAACTGGTGCCAGGAGACCTGGTGCGGCTGGAGGCGGGGGATAAGATTCCAGCCGATCTGCGCCTGATTGAGGCCAACAATCTGCATCTTGATGAGTCTGCCCTGACCGGGGAGTCGGTGCCCGTTGAAAAGACCATCGACCCCCTGCCTGCCGATACTCAGCTCGCGGCGCGCACCAATCTTGCCTTTGCCGGCACGGTTGCCACTTCAGGACAGGGAAAGGGCCTGGTGATCGCCATCGGCGAGGCCACCGAAACCGGGCAGATCTCTGAAATGGTGCAGCAGAGCACCAATCTCACCACCCCTCTGACCCGCAAGATCGAGCGTTTCAGCTGGCGCTTGCTCTACGTCATTCTGGGGCTCGCGGCCCTGACATTTGCCATTGGACTGGGACGTGGAGAATCCTGGCTTGAGGTGTTTCAGGCGGCAGTGGCCCTGGCAGTGAGTGGTATCCCGGAGGAACTGCCACCTCTGGTCACGATCATTCTGGCCATCGGCGTCTCCCGCATGGCCGATCGTCACGCCATCATTCGCAAGCTGCCGGCGGTGGAAACCCTGGGCAGTGCCACGGTGATCTGCTCGGACAAGACCGGCACCCTCACCAGAAATCAGATGACGGTTGCCCGGATCTACGCCGGCGGTGAGCACTACAGCGTCAGTGGTACCGGCTACCGCAGCGAAGGCGAGATTCAGCAGGATGACCAGCCGGTGAAGCTCGATCAGGCTCCGGCCCTGCGGGCCTGTCTTCAGTGCGGTGTGCTGTGCAACGACTCTTCTCTGAAGGAGGAACGCGGCAAGCCCTCCATCGATGGCGATCCGACGGAAGTGGCCCTGGTTGTGGTGGCTCAGAAAGGCGGATTGCGGCGTGCACAACTCGAAGACAGCCAGCCGCGTCAGGACATCATTCCTTTCGCCTCTGAGGATCAGTATATGGCGACTCTCAATGGCGACGACGAAGAGCGAACCATTTATGTCAAAGGCTCCCTGGAGGCGGTGTTGAGTCGATCGGAGCAGACCCTGGATGAGAAGGGAAATCTCTCTGACCTGAATTCCGGAACCATCGAACAGGTTGCCGAGTCCTTTGCGGAGCAGGGGCTGCGGGTGCTGGCCTTTGCCAGGAAGTCAGCTCACTCGGGTCGCCTGGAGCGGCAGGATCTTCAATCTGGTCTGATCTTTCTGGGCCTGCAGGGGATGATCGATCCACCACGTGAAGATGCGATCCAGGCGGTGGATGCCTGCCAGGAGGCAGGCATCCTGGTGAAGATGGTGACCGGGGATCATCGGGTCACGGCAACGGCCATCGCCACGAAGATGCACCTCTGGCAACATGAGCATGCCCCCGCTCTGACTGGCAAGGACCTCGGCGAACAAGACAACGAAGCCTTGGGCAACGCCGTCGAGGACACCGTGGTGTTTGCTCGGGTGGCTCCTGATCAGAAGCTGCGGCTGATCGAAGCCCTTCAGGCCAGAGGTCATGTCGTCGCCATGACAGGCGATGGGGTCAACGATGCCCCTGCGCTCAAGCAGGCTGATATTGGCATCGCCATGGGCTCCATGGGCACTGAAGTGGCCAAGGAAGCCTCTGACATCATCCTCACGGATGACAACTTCGCCTCCATCGAGGCGGCGGTGGAGGAGGGGCGCACCGTTTATCTGAATCTGAAGAAGGCGATCGCCTTTGTGCTGCCGGTGAACGGCGGTGAACTGCTGACGATCCTGGCGAGTGTCATGTTCGGCACGGTGCTGCCGATTCTGCCGCTGCAGATTCTCTGGGTGAATATGGTCAGCTCGATCACCCTCTCAATTCCCCTGGCTTTCGAGCCTCAGCCCGAAGGTGTGATGCGCAGCCCGCCACGGCCTCCTGATGAACCCCTGCTCACGAGGGATGTGCTCCGGCGAATCGGCATGATTTCCCTGTTCAACTGGGCGGTCACTTTCGGTATGTTCGAGTGGTTCCAATGGCGCACAGGCGACGTCGCCCTGGCCCGCACCATGGCCTTGCAGACCCTGGTCGCCGCTGAGCTGTTCTACCTGCTCTCCATGGCCAGTTTCCTGCCCTCTCTGTGGTCCAGAATCCGCGGCAAGGCCGGCACTCTCGCCTATGCACCGGCCGTCGGCATCGCCGTTCTGGCGATGCTGCAGCTGTCCT
>JAWOBH010000053.1:0-3353 GCA_046498125.1 Prochlorococcaceae cyanobacterium
ATCGGCGAAATCGAACGCGGCATTGCCCGCAAGCGCACGACCGATTCCAGATTTGCGCAGCAGTTGGCCGGATGGCTGGATCAGCTGCTGCGCCTGTACGACGATCGGCTGCTGCCGGTGGATGTGGGGGTGGCGCGCCGTTGGGGACAACTCTCGGCCGAGCTCGGCCATGACGGTGCCGATCTGCTGATTGCGGCCACGGCACTGGAGCGCGGCCTCACGGTGGTGACGCGCAACCTGCGCCACTTCACGGCCACAGGGGTGGAGACGCTGGACCCATGGAGCCGGGAGTAGAAGCTTCTGGCCGAGGGAAACGTCCGGATGGTGGGCCAGCATCGCAGCATCCAGCGCCATGGGGGGATGATCGTGGACCTGGAGGAGGCCAAGCTGCGCCGTCGCCTCCGGGTCTTTGTGCAGCAGGGTGGCGCCGCAGTGGAGGGCAGCCGCGGCGATCCAGGCATCCGCCAAGGACAGGGCATGGCTGGCCTTGAGCTGCGCTGCACGGATCAGCAGGGGCTCGCTGGCTTCCAGCCAGCCGATCGGCAAGCTGGCGCTGGCTGGAGCCCCCCCCCTTCCCCTGCCCCCGAAAGACCTTCACGGGAGAGGCGCGGCAACCGGAATGTCCCGAATCGAGCCGTCGTCCTCCACGACCCACTCCAGCCGTTGGGAGGGGCCGAGCGCGAAGCGCTTACGGATATCTGCCGGGATCACGGTCTGACCGCTGGACGTGATCGTGCTGCTCATCGCCATCGCCTACAGCTGAGCACCCTGCACCGCCTCCACGCCTACAGCATTGTTCTGCCGGCCCACACCTGGCGGCGCAACAGTAATGCGGTGGCCCTCTCCAGCGCCTGGATTGCCCAGCTTCCGGGCGGAGCAGGTGCATCGGAGTGTGGGCTGGTTGCTATTCGAGATGACGCTGCAGAACGGCAACGCGCCGGTGGTCCTGTGAGGCATTCTGCGCGAGCTTCGAGCGTTCACGCTGCTGGAGAGCGGCGTGGGGGGTGACAGGGACCGCTCGGTAGCGTCAGCGACCTGGTTCGAAGGGATTGAGCAGTGGCACCTCAAACGTTTTGAAATCCGCCCCATTGCGGGTCACCACGGTGAGGTGGTTCACCTTGGCGATGGCGGCGATCATCGCGTCTTCATAGAGGGTGTTGGATTGGCGATGCATCAGCCGGGCCCAGCAGCGAAAGGCTGATCCATCCATCGGCAAAACGTTGTAGCTGAGGCTCACCAGATCCAGCCAGGATTCCAGCTCGCTGGCTTTGCCTGGGTCTTGCTCACGGGTGAGCTCAATACCTGCCTGGATTTCGCCCAGGGTCACCGTGGCCAGATGCAGGTTGGCGTCGTCGACGCCATCGAGCCAGGCCAATACCGCGCCATGGGGGCGTGGTTTGCGCAACTCTGAAACCACGTTGGTGTCGAGGAGATACACCGCAGCACCTACAGGCTGATCAGCTCACGCCGCCGGGCCTTTCCCCGGGGCGGCACCAGGGCTTCGCTGCGTGCCGAGGGGGCCAGCAAGAGCTCTTTGAGGGAAGGGCGGGCCGCAGCCTCAAGGCGGCGCCACTCCTCAATCGGCACGAGCACGGCGGTTTCCGCCCCACGGCGAGACACCACCTGGGGCCCCTCCCGCACGCAGGCATCGAGGAGCTCACTGAATCGTGCCTTGGCGTGCTGCACCGGCCAGATCGCCATCACTGCTCCTCCCTGGATAACCAGTCATCTGACTAGATGGTACTTGCTCCTGCTTACCAGCTACTGGATTGGTGCCAGGCCGATTGGGAGCCATGGCACGTCTTCGGTTGGGCCGTGGTGGAGAACTTCATCGAGAATCTGCTGCCCGACAGCCGTGAGATTCGTCTACGCCTGCAGCAGCGTTTCGCCTCCACCAACAGCGGCGCCATGGCACTGCTGGCTGCGGTTGGGCGCGACTGCGTGGGAGCCCTTCAGCTGCTGCCGGAGGGCAAGCCGCTGGGGTAGAGCGATGGGGAGGCGCTGCGCCTGTCGCTGGCTGGAGCGCAGGAGAAGACGGCCCTTCTCCGCCATGGCGACCAGTGGTGTGTGCCCCGGGGTCCGACGCCATCCACCCACATCTTCAAGCTGCCACTGGGCCGGGTGGGAGTGGAGGGCCTCGATCTTTCGCTGTCGGTGGAGAATGAGTGGCTCTGCGGCCGCATTGCCGCTGCCTTTGGGCTGCCGGCGGCTGCCAGCACGATCGCCTGCTTTGAGGACCAGAAGGTGCTTGTGGTGGAGCGCTTTGATCGTCGCCTATACCGCGATGGCAGCTGGTGGCTGCGGCTACCGCAGGAGGACGTCTGTCAGGCGCTGGGACTACCGCCTGGACTCAAGTATCAGCGTGATGGCGGGCCAGGAATTGCTGAGTTGATGACGCTGTTGCGCGGAAGCCTGGCCCCTCTGGAGGATCGGATGCAGCTGTTTCGCACGCTGCTGCTGTTCTGGCTGCTGGTGGGGCGTTTCGCCTCACGCCTGTCTATGACGTGCTCTCGGCCTATCCAGTGATCGGCAAGGGCACCAACCAGCTCGCTGCACTGAGGCTGGCCACAGCCAAGGAGGCGGCATCGACGTGGAGGCAGCAACCCGGGAGATGGCTCAGATGGTGACCGCCACGCCCCAGGTGATTGCGGAGGTGAGCGGATCCTTCCCCGCCGACTTTCCGGTTTCGGTGGCTGAGCCGATTCTGGGCGGCCTGGAGGATGCCGCCCATCGACTCGAGCGGGCCATGGAATCTGAGCAGTCCGCGCACCCCTGAAACGGTTCTCCGCCAGGCAGCCGCCCTACGCTGAAGTGAGCGCAGCCTGGCGGATATGACGCTCGCATCACCATCGCGGCCCAGGGATCGGCCAGCAGATGCCCTGGCGCCGCTGCTGCTGCCGAAGGATCTGCAGCTCACACCCGAGCAGTTTGCTGCCGTGTGCCATGCCAACCCCCACGCCGTGCTGGAGCTCGATGCCAGCGGCCACGTGATTCAGATCACCCCCACCGGCAGTGAAACCGGCGCACGCAACAGCACCGTGCTGATCCTGCTGGGCCTGGCCGTGCGCGCCTCCGGGCTGCCGGTGAAGCTGTTCGACAGCTCCAGCGGCTTTCGCCTGCCTGATGGCTCGGTGCTCAGCCCTGATGTCTCCCTTGTGCGGCAAGAGCGCTGGGAGAGCCTCACCCCCGAGGAGCGCCGAGGATTCGCGCCCCTCTGCCCCGACCTGGTGGTGGAGCTGGCCAGCCCCAGCGATGAAGGCCCCCGCGGACTCACGGCCCTGCGCCGCAAGATGGCTGCCTACCAGGCCAATGGCGCCCAGCTCGGCTGGCTGCTGATTCCTGAGCAGCGGGCG